>JAGNNA010000105.1 GCA_017990895.1 Reyranella sp. | reverse complement strand
CGTCTGGGCAACCTTGAAGACGATGTCCATGTCGTGCTCGATGAAGATCAAGGTCATGCCGCGTGCCCGCCACAGGCGCTGCACCGTCTCGATCATGCGCCAGCGCTCCTCCGGTCCCATGCCGGCTGTCGGCTCGTCGAGCAGCAGGACCTTCGGCTCCAGCGCCAGCGCCAGGCCGATGTCGAGCAGCTTCTGGTCGCCGTGACTGAGGTTGCGGCTCAGAATGCCCGCGACCCGCGTGAGTCCCAGCAGCTCCATGATCTCGTCGCCATGCTTCATCGTCGTGGTGAGCGGGAACGGCGAGCGCAGCACGGTCTCGCGACGCTGATGGGCCTGCGCCGCAGCCGACAGCGCCTCGGACACTGTGAGTGTCGGAAACAGGCTCGCGACCTGGAAGGCGCGGCCGATGCCCAGCCGCACGATCCTGCGCTGGGAAAGCCCGGCGATGTTTTCGCCTGCCAGCAGGATCCGCCCGGTGTCGGGCGGAAAACGGCCGGTGATCAGGTTGAACAGCGTCGTCTTGCCGGCGCCGTTGGGCCCGATGATGGCGCTGAGCGAGCCGTCAGCGAAGTCGAGGGTGACATCGCGCGTGGCCGCCACGCCGCCGAAGGACTTCTTGAGGTTCTCGAGCTTCAACATGTCAGGCATCCCGGCCCGCCTGTGCGTCCTTGTCGGCCGCGTCCCGCACCGCCTGGGCCTTGGCCTGCCGCCGGTTCTCCCAGCGCTCGGCCAGCAGATCGAGCGGGCCTTTGCGCAGGCCAAGGACGAGGACGAGAATCACGATGCCCAGCACCAGTTCGGTGTGGCTGGTGTAGCTGACCGTGATGTCGTTCAGCAGGCGCAGGATCACCGTGCCGACCAGCGGGCCCAGGAAGACGTTGGACCCGCCCAGCAGGATCATGAAAATCGCCTCGCCCGAGGTGGTCCAGAAGCCGAAATTTGGATAGGCGCCGGACACGAACAGGGTGAGCAGGATACCGCCCACCCCAGCGACGCATGCCGAGATGACGAAGCAGGCCAGCTTGACCACGGGCACGTTGATGCCGAGGAACGCCGCACGCTCCTGGTTGTCGCGGATCATGCGCAGTGTGTAGCCGAAGGGCGACGTCACGATCTGGCGCAGGATGGCGATGCAGACGACGAACGCAACCGAGCAGAAGATGTAGAGCTGCGTCCGGTCGGCGAGATCGATACCCAGGAACTTCGGTCGCGGAATGCCGCCCATCAATCCCTGGTCGCCGCCGGTGAACGACACCCAGCCCAGGATGATGTTGTAGAACAGCATCTGGAAGGCCAGCGTGAGGAACGCGAAGTAGATCTCGTTCAGGCGTACGCAGATCGCGCCGACGATCAGCGCCATGAGCGCCGTGAAGCCGATCGCCAGCACGAAGGCAACCGGTATCGAGAACTTGCCCGACTGCATCGCGAGGCCGAACGCGTAGGCGCCGGCAGCGAAGAACATCGCGTGGCCGAACGACACCAGGCCGGTGTAGCCGATCAGCAGGTTGAGCGACATCGCCAGCAGGCCGTAGGCCATGCCGAACATGATGAAGTCGCGGATCGCCGGTGGCGCGCCGAACACGGGCACCAGCAGCAGCAGCAAGAGGCCCAGCGCAGCGAGGCCGAGATCACGCCAACGTCCCGCCATCGCCGCCTACCGGTGTGGGCGGCCGAACAGGCCGCTGGGCTTGAAGATCAGGACCAGCGCCATGATCAGGAACATCACCCCGTCGACGAACAGCGGGAAACCGATGCTGCCGAAGGAGCGCGTGAGGCCGATGATGATCGAGGCCACGAAGGCGCCGACGATCGAGCCCATGCCGCCGATCACCGTCACGATGAAGGACTCGATCAGGATCGAGAATCCCATACCCGGCGTCAGCGAGCGGACCGGTGCCGCGAGCGCCCCCGCCGCGCCTGCCAGGGCACTCCCGATGCCGAACACGGCGGCATAATAGAGGTTCACACGGATGCCGAGCGCCGACACCATCGGCCCGTTGATGGCCGCGGCCCGCACGATGCTGCCGAAGCGCGTGCGGACGATGACCAGCCACAGCAGCAACCCGATCGCCATCGCCGCCAGGATCATGAAGAGATAGAATGGCGGGATGACGCCGCCCATGAAGCGGATCGGCGGCAGCCGGAATTCGGGCGGCATGCCCATGGAGAGCGGCACCGGCCCCCAGATGATCTTGATGAGGTCGTCGGAGATCAGCACCACAGCATAGCAGACCAGAAGCTGCATCAGCACGTTGGAGCCATAGACTTTGCTCATCAGCACGCGCTCGAACAGCACGCCCAGCACGCCGACCGCCACAGCCGCGCCCAACGCGGAGACGAAGTAGCTGCCGGTGAACTGGTAGAAGGTCCACGCTGCATACGCCCCGATCATGTAGAGCGAGCCGTGCGCGAAGTTGATGACGTTGAGCACTCCGAAGATCAGCGTCACGCCCGACGCGATCAGGAACAGCAGCATGCCGATGATCATGCCGCTGGTGAGCTGCGTGACGACGCATGACGTCGTCCCGACGCAGCGTAGCAAAGCGTCGAGATCCACCTGTTTATCCTACTCGAAAGCGGGGTCTGCTCAGGAAATGTAGCCCTGCTTCTTCTTCCACTGCTTTTCGAGTTCGAAGATCGGCTCCCACGGCGAGGACTGGAAGTCTGCCACGTATGGCTCCTTCGAGAGCGAGACGCCGTAGCCAATGATGTAGTCGACCAGGGTGTTGTCTTCGGCCCGCATCGTGACCGTTCCCTTGGTGCCGAACTGGGTCTTCAGCGTCATGCCCTTGATGGCGTCGGCCATCTTCTTGCCGTTGGTGTCGCCATTGGTCTTCTTCAGCGCCTCGACGATGAACTCGGCCGCAACGGCATTCTCCCACGACCAGTTGGTCGGCTTGTGCTTCTGCGTCTTGACGTAGTTCTGGTACCACTCCTCGTTTTCCTTGGTCGCCGGCACCGTGCGATTGTAGCGGCCGCCCGAGTAGACGCCCTGCGGGAACTGCTTCACCTGGTCGACCACGCCGTAGTCGCCGAGGTTCACCATGAAGGACGCCTGCTTGTCGAACAGCCCGTAGAGGTTGGCCTGGTCGATGAAGGCCACGAGATCTCCGCCCCACAGTGCCGAATACATCGCATCGGCCTTGGCATTCAGCAGCTTGGTCACGACCTCGGTGTAGTCCGGCTGGAACAGCTTGGGCCAGGACTCCTCGACGACCTGGATGTTGCCGTCGAAATGCTTGGCGTATTCCATGAACTCGGCCGTGTTCGAGCGGCCATAGGCGTAGTCCGGCGAGCACGTCGCCCACTTCTTCAGGCCCTTGGCCTTGGCGATCTTCGCCGCGTAGTCACCGCCGCCGATCGCATCGTGGATGCCCTGGCGGGCCGTCCGGAAAGCCGTCGGCACGTGCAGCTTGGGATCGGCCGTCAGCGACGAGGTTTCGGAATTCGAATGGATGCAGAGGACCCCGATCTCGCGGATCACCTCCTGGACGGCGAAGGCGCCGCTCGACGCCTCGGCATCGAGGATGATCTCGCACTTGTCGTTGTTGATGAGATCGCGCGTCACCTTGGCGGCTTCCTGCGGCGCGCCCTTGGAGTCGCGAACCACCATCTCGATCTTGCGGCCGTTGATGCCGCCCGCCTCGTTGAACTTGTCGAAAACCACCTTCAGGCCGCCGACGCTGGTCTGTCCCAGGATGGCGACGCGGCCCGACAGCACGGTCGGCACGCCGATCTTGATGGCGCCGGTTTGCGCCCGGCTGATCGCCGGGGCGCCGACCAGTCCGGCCGCGGCCAAGGCTCCCGCGCCCTTCAGAACTTGACGACGGCTCGCGCGCCGCGACTCGGTGGACTTCATACTATTCACTCCCGGAAATCTTTTGCGGTCGACGACCGATTGCAGCGATCCTATGAGCAATCCTTCCACATGGTCAAACGACAACCTCCCGAAGAACCGGGGATATGATTCCGCCATCATGGCTCTGGATTCCGCTTACGGTCTTTGCCGCAGCGGCACAGACCGTCCGCAACACGGCGCAACGGCATCTGACCGCCGAGTTGGGCACGCTCGGCGCGACATTGGTCCGCTTTCTCTACGGCATGCCCGTTCTTGCCGTGTGGCTTTGCCTCGTCCTTCTCTTCGGGGAATCACCTCACCCTGCGCTCACCTGGACCTTCGGCGGCTGGGTCGTCGTGGCGGCGCTGAGTCAGATGGCGGGCACCGCGCTGCTGTTGCGCGCGATGGAAACCCGCAGTTTCGCGATCGGACTCGTCTACTCGAAGAGTGAGGTCATCCAGGTCGGGCTGTTCTCGGTATTGTTCCTCGGTGAAACGCTGTCGACGGCGGCCGCCGTCGCCATCGTCGTCGCGACGCTCGGCGTCGTGCTGCTCTCGCCACGCCCGCCGGTGCTCGATGGCGAAAAGCGGAGCTGGGCCGATCCGGCCGCCTTTTACGGGCTGGCTTCGGGCTCTGCCTTCGCCATCTCCGTCGTCGGGTACCGCGGCGCCAACCTCGCCCTCGAGGCAGGCTCGCCTTTCCTCGCCGCGGCTGAGACGCTGTTCTGGAGCCAGTTGCTGCAGGCCAGCCTCCTCTGTCTCTGGTTGCTGGCACACAACCCCGTCATCGTGCTCGGCGCTCTGCGGCAATGGCGAGTCTCGATGTTCGCCGGCGTCGCCGGCGCCCTTGCATCGCTCGCCAACGTGACGGCCCTGGCGCTCGCGCCGGCGTCGCAGGTGCGCACGCTGATCCTGATCGAGGTCGTGTTCAGCTACTTCGTCTCGCGCCGAGTGTTCAACGAATCGATGAACCGACGGGAGCTTGCCGGCATCGTCCTCATCATGGCGGGCGTCGTTCTGATCCTGTCGACTGCCCATTGACCGCGTTTCATCCGGACGCCGACAATGAAGAGATGAAATCAGACCAAACCTTCGCCTATGTCGGCAGCTACACCTCGCCGGAGCGCAACGGACATGGCAACGGCATCAACGTCTATCGTGTCGATCCGCGGACCGGTGCCCTTCGCCATATCCAGCATCTCGGCAGACTGGAGAATCCGTCCTTCCTGGCGATCAACGCCGCCGGGGATCGCCTATATTCGGTGCACGGCGACCGCAGCGAGGCGACGTCCTACTCGATCGACTGCCAGACCGGACGCCTTGCCATCCTGAACCGCCAGCCCACGGGCGGCCACAACCCCATCCACCTCGCCTTCGACGCGAAGCAGCGTTTCCTGGTCGTCAGCAACTACGGCTCCGACTCTCTCGCCGCCCTGCCGATCGGCAAGGACGGCGCTCTCGGCCCCTATTCCACCCTGACGACGATCTCGGCGCCGCTGGGTCCGCACCGCACCGAGCAGAAGAACGTGCGGCCGCATCACAATCCGCTCGATCGCGCAGGGCGGACATTCTACCTGCCCTGCAAGGGTTCTGATTGCGTGATCGGCTACCGGTTCGACGCCCGGCGTGGCGTTCTGGCCGAGACCAGCCGCGTCGCCGCGCGACCGGGCGCCGGCCCACGCCACATCGACTTCCATCCGCGCAGGCCCTTCGCCTACGTGATCAACGAGCTCGACTCGACGATCAACACCTATCGCCAGGACACGAAAAGCGGCGCGCTGATGCCGCTGCAGACCGTGCCGTCGACGCCGTCGGAATTCACCGGCTACAGCACCGGCGCAGAGATCTGGGTCGATGGCGGCGGACGCAACGTCTACGTCTCGAACCGCGGCCACGACAGTATCGGCGTATTCGGTATCGATAGTGCGAAGGGCACGCTGACGCCGCGACAGTGGGTGCCGACCAAAGGCAGCGTTCCCCGCTTCTTTGCCTTCGACTTCGCGGCGCGCTTCCTCTACGTCGCCAACCAGGGCGGCGATTCGATCATCGCCTACAAGGTCGGCCGAAACGGGCTGCTGGCGCCGACCAGGCTGCGGACGAAAGTCGGCAGCCCGGCCTGCATCGTCTTTTCCCGCTGAGGTCAGCCTTCCTCCTGGAAGGCCTCCTCTCGGGCTTTCTTGATGCTCGGCAGCGCCATCAGGACCAGCAGCAACGCCGTCGTGATGAGCAGGCCCAGGCTGATCGGCCGTTCGATGAAGACCATGGCGTCGCCGCGCGAGAGCAGCATGGCGCGCCGGAAGTATTCCTCCATCTGCGGTCCGAGCACGAGCCCCAGCAGGAACGGTGCCCCTTCGCAGCCCAGCTTGACGAAGATGTACCCCAGCACGCCGAACATCGCGACCTGCATGACGTGGAAGGTACTGTTCTGGAGGCTGTAGGCGCCGATGCAGCAGAACAGCAGGATGGCGGGTGCCAGATAGCGGTACGGCACCGTGAGCAGCTTCACCCACATGCCGATCATCGGCAGGTTGATGATCACCAGCATGGCGTTGCCGATCCACATCGAAACGATCATGCCCCAGAACAGGTCCGGCTTCTTGGTCATGACCTCGGGCCCGGGCTGGATGCCCTGGATGATCATGGCGCCCACCATCAGCGCCATAACGGCGTTCGACGGGATGCCAAGAGTGAGCATCGGGATGAACGAGGTCTGGGCGGCGGCATTGTTGGCCGCCTCAGGCGAGGCGACGCCTTCGACCGCGCCCTTTCCGAACTCACCCGGGTTCTTGGAGAGCTTCTTCTCGAGCGTGTAGGCGGAGAAGGCGCCGAGCGTCGGACCACCGCCGGGCAGCACGCCCAGGAGAGATCCCAGCAAGGTGCCGCGCAGGATGGCCGGGATGGAGCGCCTTATCTCTTCGCGCGTCGGCCACAGCGACCCTACCTTGATCGCCCCGCCGCGTTCCAGGTGTCGTTCTAGGTTGACCACGATCTCGGCGATACCGAACAGGCCCATGGCGATCGGCGCGAAGTCGATGCCGTCGCTCAGCTCCGGAATGTCGAAGGTGAAGCGCTGGGCGCCGGTGTTCACGTCGGTCCCGATCAGGCCGAACAGCAGCCCGAGGAACACCATCGAAATCGCCTTGGTGATCGAACCGCTGGCCAGCACCACCGCGGCGACGAGGCCGAGCGCCATCAGGGAGCAGTAATCCGCCGGACCGAATTTCTGCGCCATGCGCGTCAGCGGTTCGGCAAAGATGACGATGATGATGGTGCCGACGGTCCCGGCGAAGAACGAACCGACCGCGGAGATCGACAGTGCCGCACCGGCACGCCCCCTTCTCGCCATCTGGTAGCCGTCGAGACAGGTGACGACCGATGACGCCTCACCCGGCAGATTGACCAGGATCGACGTCGTCGAGCCACCGTACTGCGCGCCGTAATAGATGCCGGCCAGCATGATCAGCGAGGCCGTCGGCGGCAGATGGAAGGTAATCGGCAGCAGCATGGCGATCGTCGCCACGGGACCGATGCCGGGCAGAACGCCGATCAGCGTGCCGACCATGCAACCCAGCAGGGCATAGGTCAGGTTCTGGAAGGTGAAGGCGACGCTGAGGCCGAGGACGAGATTGCCAAGGAGGTCCATGTCACCAAATCCCCTGCACGACGGCGATGTTCATACCCAGACCGACCTTGAAGACGAGCGTGCAGAGGATGGAGAGCACGACGATGTTGCCAAGCACTTCGGTGAGCTTGAATTCCTCGCCGGCCAGCGAAGCGATCATGACGAGGACGATCAGCGCCGGGATCAGGCCCGCGCGCTCGAACAGCAGCGCGAAACAGACGATGCCGAGAGTCACCAGGGTGATCGGCTTCCACTTGGGCCGCTCGACCGGCTCGCTGCCGCTCACCAGCGCCACGATGCAAACCAGCACACCGAGCGCCAGCAGGATCAGGGAGAGCATCCGCGGGACGTAGCCTGGCCCCATGCGGACGGGCGTCCCGACGGCAAGATGCTGCCCAAAATAGAGAGCCGCCAGCCCAAAGGCGACGAACATCAACCCGGACAGGAAGTCCTTGGTCACAAACCGATTCACGGTGTTTCGCTCCCCAAACATTTACGCTGTTTTGCGACGGCCGAAATCGCGAAACACAGGCGCGAACCCTACCTCCCGATGCTTACGCCAAGCTGACGCCGGCGCCCGTCGGCCCCGCTTTCCGAAATGAACGGACATTCAGTGGGATGTGGCGCCTTCCCGGGTTTGACGGGACGCCCGAGGGATGTGCGGAATCACGGTGTGAATTGCCGATCCTGAGGGAGAACTGCGTGATCGACAGGACTTATGGATTCGAGACACTGGCACTGCATGCCGGAGCCGCTCCCGATCCGACGACAGGCGCCCGCGCCCAGCCGATCTATCAGACCACCGCCTATGTCTTTGACGACGCCGACCACGCGGCAGCACTGTTCAATTTGCAGACGGTGGGATTCATCTATTCCCGGCTGACCAATCCCACGAACGCCGCCCTCGAGACCCGACTGGCGACGCTTGAAGGCGGCCGCGGCTGCACCGTCGCCTCCTCCGGCCATGCCGCCCAGGTACTCGCCCTCTTCCCGTTGATGAGCCCCGGCGCCGAGATCGTCGCGGCCTCCCGCCTCTATGGGGGCTCGCTGCAGCAGATGAAGAACACCTATCCGAAGTTCGGCTGGACGGCGAACATCGTCGATGCCGACACGCCGGACAATTTCAAGCGCGCCGTCACCGACAAGACGAAGGCCTTCTTCATCGAGAGTCTGGCCAACCCCGGCGGCGTGATCAGCGACATCGAGGCGATCGCGCGCATCGCCGAGGACGTGGGCGTGCCGCTGCTGGTCGACAATACGCTGGCCACACCCTGGCTCTGCAAGCCGATCGACCACGGCGCTACCCTGGTGGTGCACTCCACGACCAAGTTCCTGAGCGGCACCGGCACGTCCATGGGCGGCGCGGTCGTCGATTCCGGCAAGTTCGACTGGTCGCAGGGAGGAAAATTCCCGAGCCTGGCCGGTCCGGAGCCTGCCTATCACGGGCTGAACTTCTACGAGACCTTCGGCGACATGGCCTACACCTTCCACAGCCACGCCGTAGGCCTGCGCGACCTGGGGCCCACCCAGGCGCCGTTCAACGCCTGGCTCACCATGCTCGGCATGGAGACGCTGGGGCTGCGCATGGAGCGTCACTGCGCCAATGCGCTCGCGGTCGCGCAGCATCTCGAGAAGCATCCGGCGGTGGCCTGGGTGAACTATGCCGGCCTTCCCTCCAACAAGTACAACGCACTGGCCCGGAAGTACCTGCCAAAGGGCGCGGGCTCCGTGTTCACCTTCGGCGTCAAGGGCGGCTACGATGTCGGCGTGAAGGTCGTCGACAGTGTCGAGCTGTTCTCCCACCTCGCCAACATCGGCGATGCGAAGAGCCTGATCATCCACCCCGCCTCGACCACGCATCGCCAGCTTTCCGAGGAGCAGCGCGTGGCCGCGGGCGCCGGACCCGACGTCCTGCGCCTGTCGATCGGCATCGAAACGGTTGCAGACATAATCGCCGATCTGGATCAGGCTCTGGAAAAGGCGACGCGCCCCTAAGCCCGTCGCCCCCTACGCCGGAGAACACGGCGAGGCAGGAGGATGGAATGCTCAGCAAGGCGGACAACGAGTTCCTGACCCGTGCCGGCAAAGGCACGCCCATGGGCGAGATGTTGCGACGTTTCTGGATGCCGGCGCTGCTCTCCGGGGAACTGCCCGAGCGCGATGGGCCGCCGAAGAAGATCCGCCTCCTCGGCGAGGATCTCCTGGCCTTCCGTCAGACCGACGGAAGGGTCGGAATCGTCGAGCCGCACTGTCCGCATCGCGGCGCCAACCTCTACTATGGCCGCAACGAGAATTGCGGCCTGCGCTGCTCGTTCCACGGCTGGAAGTTCGACGTCGACGGCAACTGCGTCGACCTGCCGACCTCACCGGCGGAGTCGGCCTACAAGGACACGATCAAGCTCCTCGCCTATCCGACTCGCGAATGGGCCGACATGGTGTGGGTCTACATGGGCCCGCGCGAGACGATGCCCGAACTGCCGCAGCTCGAGCTGGGGCTGGTCCCTGCCGCCTCGCGTTTCGTCACCAAGAAATGGCAGGACTGCAACTGGGTGCAGAGTCTCGAAGGCGCGATCGACACGTCGCACTTCTCCTTCCTGCACAAGGTGCTGGCGACCGACGACGAGGCCGCGCGCCGCGCCATGAGCCGCGCGGCGCTCGCCGACCAGGCCAAGCCCGACGATCGCGTCCGCTGGGTGCAGAACGATCCGCGCCCGCGCTTCAGCGTGCTGGGTCACGATACAGGCCTGGTGATCGCGGGCGGCCGCAAGACCGACGGACCCGACCTCTACTGGCGCATCGCGCAGTTCCTGATGCCCAACCACGCCTACACGCCCGCCGCCTTCCCGGGCGAGATCTACTACGGGCAATCGTGGGTGCCGGTCGATGACGTGAACTGCTGGATCTATACCTATTGCTGGCAACCCGACCGGCCACTCAGCAATTCCGAGCGCGCCAAGTTCCGCGGCGGCTTCAACGTCCATTCCGAAGTCGACGCGGACTACAGGCCGCTGCGCAACCGGGACAACGACTATCTGCGCGAGCGCAGCGTGCAACTCAGCGAGAATTTCACCGGAATCACCGGCGTTTCCGAGCAGGACGCCGCGATCCAGGACAGCCAGGGGCCGATCCAGGATCGCACGAAGGAACATCTCGGGCCGACCGACATCGGCATCGTCGAGTTCCGCAAGCTGGTGATGGGAACAGCCCGGCGCCTCGCCACGGGTGAGCCGCCGGCCGCGGCCCACAAGGCGCATCGCTACGCCGTTCGCTCGGGTGGCTGGATCGCGGCGCCGGACAAGGATCTCGCCACGGTCATGACCGAGCGGTTCGGCCACGATCGCGGCTATATCGGCAACCAGTACGGATTGGGTGACTGATGCTCGCAGCCGAAAACGCTTTCCTGACGCAGAGCGGGCCCGACACGCCGATGGGCGACCTGCTGCGGCGCTTCTGGATGCCCGCCCTGCTCTCCGAGGAACTGCCCGAGCGCGACGGGCCGCCGAAGAAGATCCGCATCCTCGGCGAGGACCTCCTGGCGTTCCGCCAGACCGATGGAAGGGTCGGCATCGTCGAACCGCACTGCCCGCACCGCGGCGCCAATCTGTATTTCGGCCGCAACGAGGAGTGCGGCATTCGCTGCGCCTTCCACGGCTGGAAGTTCGACATCGACGGCAACTGCGTCGACCTACCCACGTCGCCGCCCGAATCCACATACAAGGACACGATCAAGCTGCTCTCCTACCCGGTGCGCGAATGGGCGGACATGGTCTGGGTCTACATGGGTCCTCGCGAGCACATGCCGGGGCTGCCGCAGCTCGAGCTGGGACTCGTTCCGGCAGGCCATCGCTTCGTTTCGAAGAAATGGCAGGACTGCAACTGGGTGCAGAGCCTGGAAGGCGCCATCGACACGGCCCACTTCTCCTTCCTGCATGCCATCCCGACCAGGGACGAAGCGGCGCGCCTCGATATCCTGCGCAGGACATCCGCCATCGGACAGGAAGGAGGCCTGGCCGATCGCAGCCGCTGGGTCACCGACGATCCGCGCCCCAAGTTCAGGATCCAGGGCCATGATGCCGGGCTGGTCATCGCCGCCGGCCGCAAGACCGATACGACCGACATCTATTGGCGCATTGCGCAGTATCTCGCGCCGAACCACGCACTGGTGCCGGTCGCTTTCCCGGGCGAGGTCTATCACGGCCAGACCTGGGTCCCGGTCGATGACACGAGCTGCTGGATCTACACCTACAGCTGGGTTCCCGACCGGCCACTCACCAACGCCGAGCGGGCCAAGTACGCGTCGGGCCTCAGTCTCCATGCCGAGATCGACGAGCACTACGTGCCGAAGCGCAACATGCACAACGAATACATGATCGATCGCGAGCTTCAGAAGACGCTGAGCTACACGGGCATCAGCGGCGTCTCCGACCAGGACGCGGCGATCCAGGACAGCCAGGGCGCGATCCAGGACCGCACCCGCGAGCATCTCGGGCCCACGGATGTCGGGATCATCGAGTTCCGCAAGCAGGTGATCGCCGCCGCCCGCGCGCTCCAGCAGGGCGAGCCGCCCCGCGCGGCGGGCTCGGCGGCACGCTATGCCGTGCGGGCGGGCGGCTGGATCGCCGCGGCGGAGAAGGATCTCACGACGGTCATGATGGAGCGCTTCGGCCACCGGCACGGCTATGTCGGCGGCGAATACGGCCTCCCGGAATAGAGGGTTAGACCGGCGCGAAGCGCTGCTCTATCGTCCGCGCGATACTGGTTTGGGGAGATGTTTCGTGACCATCAAGATTTACGGGCCGACGGCCTCGCGCGCGGCGCGCGCCCTCTGGATCGCGCATGAACTCGGCATTCCGTACGAGCACATTGCCGTCGAGATGAAGGATCTCAAGAATCCCGACTATCTCAAGGTCAATCCGAACGGCAAGGTGCCGGCGCTGGTCGACGGCGAGTTCAAGCTCTTCGAGTCGATGGCGATCAACCTCTACCTCGCCGCCAAGCACAACAAGGACGGCTTCATGCCGGCGGGCCTCGAGGATCAGGCCCTGTGTAACCAGTGGAGCTTCTGGGGCATGACCGAGCTCGAGAAGCCGCTGCTGACCATCCTGATCGACATGTTCATGACCGCCCCCGACAAGCGCAAACCCGAGGCCGTCGCGGAGGCGCAGAAGGCGCTGCCCAAGCCGCTCGCGGTCTTGAACGGGACCCTGGAAGGACGCGACTACCTGCTGGGCTCGACCTTCACCGTCGCCGACCTCAACCTGGCCTCGATCATGAGCTGGGCCAAGCCGATCAAGTTCGACTTCAGCCCGTTTCCGAACGTCAATGCCTGGCTCGACCGCTGCCTGTCGCGCCCCTCCTTCAAGGCGGCGCGCGGCGCGAAGTAGCCCCGTTACTCCGCGGGCGCGACCCGCGGTGCCGGCAGCGAGGGATCGCGCTCGCGGCCGGGCAGCAGCAGCGCCACCAGGGTGATGAGAACCGAGGTGGCGGCGAGGCCGAGGAACAGCAGTTCGAGGCTTCCCGTCGTCTCGCGCACCCAGGCGATCAGCAGGATGGCCAGAGGCCCCGCCCCGAAGGCCACGACGAACTTGGCGCCGAAGCCCAGCCCGTGATAGCGGCTGGGCGTGTAGCGGGCGATCAGGATGTTCTCGATCGGACCCGCCGCCGCGCTCAGCACCGCCGAGCCGATGGCGCCCAGCAGCGCCACGTAGCCGTTGCCCATGGCCAAGGCCAGCATGGCAACGACCTGCAGGGCCAAGGCCACGACATAGGTCGCCTTCAGCGGATAGCGGTCGATGATGCGCCGGCCCATCGCATACTGGGCGACGCCCGAAACCACGTAGATCATCGAGGTCGCGAGGCCGACCCACAGGACGATCTGTGTGGCGACGCCCCACGAGGCCAGACCGTAGCGCAGCGCCGAAATCTCGGGCGCGAGTTTCACCTCGAAGACCATCGCCGCGCCGAACATCACCGCCTGCCAGATGACGCCTTCCAGCGCCATGGTGACGGAGAGAACCGAAAACACCCGCCAGAAGTCGCGGCGGCCGACCTGGGTGCCCTTGGTCTGCGGCATCGGCCGGTCGCCGACCTTGCCTTGGCGGATCTGGACCCAGAGGACGACGCCGACGACTAGGCAGACGATGCCGGGAACGATGAAGGCCGCACGCCACGAAGCCAGCGTGATCAGGACGCCGGGCACGATGCCGTAGAGCGCCAGACCCGCACTGCCCCACAGGCCGTTCACGCCCATCGCATGGCCCTGTTCCCTGGCCGTGCGGATCACCCAGCCGATGCCGACCGAATGGTAGAAGGCGCCGAACGCGCCGATGCCGCACAGGGTCAGCGACAGCGCGAGCGTGTCGCCGGTCGGCACCAGGCCGCAGGCGATCGACGACAGGCCGAGGCCCAGGAACATCACGACCATCATGGCGGGCGCGCCGAACCTGTCGGAGGCCCAGCCAGCCGGCAGCGACATCACGCCCAGCAGGACCGTGGCCGGCGCATAGAGACGCAGCATATCCT
>JAGNNA010000449.1 GCA_017990895.1 Reyranella sp. | reverse complement strand
GGGCCGCCCGCGGCCCGCCGCGCAGCGGGGGTGGGGGAGCCGATTTTTTCGCCTTCTTCAGGCGTAAAAATTGGGGGAACCGCCCTTCTTGACGCGGGCCAATGGCGGCCATCATGCTTGGAATTCTGCGAGAGTGTTTAACCCTGTTGGGGAGCACCCCGGTGGTCCACGCGCGGGTACCGCTTGCCCGGCCGATGCGAAGCCTTCGCGCCCCTTCCAGCAGGCCGTCAGGCCATTACTGGCGGGGGCAAGATGCGAGCGAGCCGGGCCATGACAGTGTGCGTCCGGGTCGACAAAAAAGAAGGGCATCCGGCGGTGAGGCCGGACACCCTTCATGCTTGATGCAATCGCAGCTGGTGCCGCTCAGAATGGCGGGAGGTCATCGCCATTGACGGTGCCACATGCCGTGCGCTTCATCGCAGGCCGCTCAGCTTGCGCTGCGGCTTTGGTCCGCGCCGCCGGGGTCTCGTTCTGAACCGAAGCGTCGCGCACAATGTGGAGGGGAATGCGTGCTTCGCGGAGGCGGTCAGCAAGGTTCGCCTGGATGCCGCCGCCGCTGCACACCACGGCCTCGACAGGCTTGAAGGCGAGCATGCGGGCGTTGCGCTGATAGGGTGCGGAAGGTCCCCGCGAAGTATCGGGCTTGCACAGGATCACCGGCACATTGTGGCGCGATGCCCAGGCTGCCGCGATCACGTCCGCGCCCTTGTTCTGGGCGGTCGTTGCCAGCGCCATCGACGGGACCCGGGCATGGATCGCGTCGAGATAGTCTTCAACGAGCGCAATGTCGGTGAACTGCTGTCCGCCCGAGAACACCACGACCGGACCCGATGGGGCAAACTGCTCGCGCCGCTGCGCTTTCTGTGCCGCGAGATAGTCGCGCGCTTCGATCATCGAGGCATTGGTCTTGGACGAGACCCGCGAACCCCGCACCGGCGAGAACGGGCGGCCGGTCTCGACAAGGTAGATCCGCGCGGCATGGTCGCGCATGCACTCCATCGCATCGCGGCATTCGGCAAGGCTGCGGGCCTGCATGGTCAGGTCCTCGAGATCGGTCGCGTAGACCTCGCTCGGATCGTATTCGCGCAGCTTTTCCTGGAGGCGGTTCGCCATTGCGTCCTCGCGGTCGTCGAGGCGCTTGGCGACAACATGGAAGCTGTTGGCCACGCCCCAGGCGACTTCGCTGGCGAAGTCCTCCATCCGGGTGTCGCGGAACAGGTCAAAGACCGTTGCCAGCATCATCTCGATCGCCGCCTGCGCAACTTCTGGGTCGGGCATTTCCGCAGCGCTCGGCTCATGTTCGATCGAGAGCTTCGCCAGTTCGGTCTGCTCCATGAATGCCCGGGCGTAGTCAGGCGTCGCGATTTCACGCGCATAATGTTCGGCTAGGTCGGCGAAGTTCGAGAAACGGTCCGTCATGATAACCTCCAAATGGAATTTTCTCTCATCACGCTGATGAAAGATGTGCCTTGAAGGACGCCGGAGTCAGGCAGTCAGGGACGGCGGCGCGCACGCGCTGCCGCCGCGATTAGCGGGCGTGGGGGGAGCCGATTTTTGCTCGCAAGGCGCTAGCCGCAGCAGGCCAAAATCGGGGGGTACCCGCGATCCTTGACGGCCGCCAATCTCCCAGGCGTCATGCTATGGCGATGCTGATTTCGCTCAGCCACCGAGATGAGAGAGAGATTACGGTTTTGCCCCCGAACCCCATCTGGGCGTTCGGGGTTAACCGCAAAACACGCTTAGACCTTTTCCACTCAGAGGCGGTCGAACACCGATCCCATGCGGGGCGAAAACAGACGCTCGTAGGTCTTGAGGAGATGCGTGTCGGTCATCGCCGCAACGAAGTCGCAGATGACCCGAAGGTCGCCGCCAGCAACTTCGTACTTTGCGAGCTCTTCGCGTGGCAGCAGCCGAGCGGGATCGGCCTGCATCGCCTCGAAGACGGCGACCACCATTCCCTGGCCCTTGAACTCGAGGTGCTGGACGGCAGGCGAGGTAATAACCTCATCGACGACGAAGCCTTGCAGCACGTCGAGGAACTCGCGCTGGGGAGAGGCGACGGCAACGCCCCAGCGCAGGAATGGCTCGGCGAACTCGGGGCGCTCGACGAACTCGACCGCGGTCAGGAAGTGGTGGACGAGGCGCCCGATGAAGCGCTTGCGCGAAGCGGGGCCGCCGAACAGGCCATCGACCATCTGTGCAAAGACGTCGTTGTCGCTTTCGCCCGGGTACTTGGCCTTGAGCGCGTCGAGGAATGAGGGGCACTTGTCCTGGAGCGCGGCCGCGAAGCGCTCGCGCGTGACGAGATCAAGTGCGATCGCGTCCTCCAGATCATGAACGCCGTAGGCAATGTCATCGGCCGCATCCATGATCGAGCAGTCGAGTGCCTTGTGGCGGGGCTTACCGTGCTTGCCCTCCTGCGCCGCGAAGGCCTGGAAGGCCTCGCGGTCCGGATGCGACAGGGGCTGGAGGATCCAGTCGACGACGTCCTGTTCGCTATCGAGATAGCATTTCGGCGGTTTGCTCGCGCGGCCGTCGATGATCTTGATCGTCGAGGGACCAGCTAGCAGTGCGGGGGCGAAACCAGGGTTTGCAATCCGGCTGAAGGCGACCGGGTATTTGAGGACCCCGAGCATCGTCCGGCGCGACAGGTTCGCGCCAGCGCCTGCGGAGAAATTCTCGAGGCGCGCGAGGATGCGCAAGGTCTGGCCATTGCCCTCGAACCCGCCAGCACCGCGCATGCAGTAGTTGAGCGCGATTTCGCCGCCATGCCCGAAGGGCGGGTGCCCGAAATCGTGGGTGCACCCGATCGAGTGGATCGTGCCGCGATCGGGCAGCAGCGGGGTCGCCGGATGATGGGGGAAGGACTTCTCGAGCTGGCGGGCGATGCCGCCAGCGATCTGGGCAACCTCAAGCGAATGGGTGAGGCGGGTGCGATAGAAATCGCTGTCACCGAGGTTGAGGATCTGGGTCTTGCCCTGCAGCCGCCGGAACGAGGCCGAGTGGATCACGCGCGCATAGTCGATGTCGCCATCGTCCCGCGCGTCCTCGCTCTGCGGGGTCCAGCCCTCGCGGCGGGCTGACCAGTCACGGGCAATAGTCATGGCGATCAGCGGATCACGGTGACGGCGACACCGGCTGCGTCCGCGACGGTGCGCCACTGCTTGTCGGCGGTCAGCGCCGGAAGACCGTCCCGGCGCGCGAGCGCCAGGCAGAAGCGGTCGCCGAGCGACAGGCCGGCATCGGCCGTCGCAGCACGCAGGCGCCCGGCGATGGTGGCGAGCGCCTGGTCGGCCTCGACGATCGCCATCGGCAGGGGCCGCAGCATGGCGTCGACTTGTTCAGCGGGCATGCCCGCATGGATGAAATGGCTGACGGCCTCGGCGTAGTTCACGCTCGACATGCGCGAGGCACCGATCGCATCGGCGACCTTGCCCGCGCCGGGCTCGTCCCGGAGCAGGGCAAGCAGCGCGGAGGCGTCGAGTACGACTTCGCTCATTCGCCCGATTCCGCGCGGCGGCGGCCAAGAAAGGCATCGACCGAAGCCTCTGCCTTGTCGCCGGTGTACTTCTTGGCAAGCGCCTGCGCGTGCGCGATCGACTGCGCCACGGTGCGCAGGATCACGCCGTCCTCGGTTTCTTCGACCAGCAACGCGCCGCCGCCGGCCAGGCCGAGCCGCTTGCGGATCTCGGCCGGCAGGCTCATCCGACCGTTTGGCGTGATCGTCACTTGCACCGTCATGGCACTGCTCCTGATG
>JAGNNA010000448.1 GCA_017990895.1 Reyranella sp. | reverse complement strand
CTACAGGGCGCCGCCGCAACGCACCGTCGGGATGTGCGTTGGCCGGTCTGCCAATCCATCACACAGGAGCCGACGATGCCCACCCCGAAGGAAATCGAAGACAAGTTCTGGTCGGCGCTGAAATTCGACATGACCATGATGCTGGGCCTCGATGGCGTCGAGGATGGTCATGCACGCCCTATGACGGCGCAGCTCGACGGCGGGCGCGAGGGTGATCGGGGGCCGATCTGGTTCTTTACCAGCCGCGACAATGGCATCGTCGAGAAGCTCGGGAGCGGAGACGGCAATCGCGCCATCGCGACCTTTACCTCCAAGGGCCACGATCTGTTCGCGACCGTCCATGGCGGGCTCACCCTCGACAACAATCCGGCGACGATCGACCGGTTGTGGAACCGCTTCGTCGCCGCCTGGTACGAGGGCGGCAAGACCGATCCGAAGCTCGCCCTGCTGCGGCTCGATCCGGAAAAGGCCGAGATCTGGCTGGATGCGTCCAGCATCATCGCCGGCATCAAGATGCTGCTCGGCGCGGATCCGAAGCAGGACTACAAGGACAAGGTCGCCACGGTGAGCCTTCGAGGCTGAGGTGCCGGGGATGACCAGCCATTCGCTTGCCGATCTTCGGTTGATGGATCGCCGTGTCGAGGCGGCGATCGGCGCGCGACTGCGATACTGCGCCGGCAATCGACGGCGCATCGAGCAGCGTCTGCGGGAACTCGACGAGGAGTGGGATCTCGAAAGCGTTCTCGAAACCCAGGAGTCCCTCGTCGCCTCCCTGGGTACGGTGGTCGGCGCTGTCGTCAATCGCAGGCTGCCGTCTGTCCCCATGTCTTGGTCGGCGGCGCTGGTGCGGCTGGCAGCGAATCGCTTGCCTCTGGCAGCACTACTTCGCCGCACGGGCCTCCGCACGTCGCGCGAGATCGAAATCGAGCGGCTGGCACTCAGGCTCCTCCGAGGCGATCTGATGAGCCATCCGGCCGCGCTTCGAAGGTCCCCGCTCGACGACCTGCTGGTCCGTCACTGAGCTCGCGCTACTCGGACCTCAATCTCCGGCCGCCGCCACACCTTCGGTAGGCGGCGGTGTCGTCTTGCCCTTCTTGGCCTTGCCTCGTTCCTCGAAGCGCTGCAGGACCGTGAAGAACGAGGGCACGAACAGTACCGCCAGACAGGTCGAGGCGATCATGCCGCTCATCACGCAGAGCCCCAGCGAGATACGCGAGTTCGCTCCGGCGCCGGTCGCCGTCACGAGCGGCACGACGCCCAGAATGAACGCGAACGAGGTCATCAGGATGGGACGGAAGCGCGTACGGGCCGCCTCGATCGCCGACTCGACGATGTCGATGCCCTCGGCACGCCGCTCGCGCGCCACTTCGACGATCAGGATGGCGTTCTTGGCGCCGAGCGCGATCAGCAGCATCAGCCCGATCTGGGTGTAGATGTTGTTGGCCAGCCCGACCGCGTTGAGCGCGATCGCGGGGCCGCTGAGCGCCAGCGGCACGGCGAGGATCACGCCCAGCGGCGCGATCCAGCTTTCGTACTGGCCGGCGAGGCAGAGATAGACCAACAGGATCGCCAGCGCGAAAACGTACAGGAGCTGGTTGCCGACGATGTTCTCCTGGTAGGCCATGCCGGTCCATTCGTAGCCGGTGCCGGGCGGCAGGATCGCCTTGGCGATCTGGTCCATAAGCTCGATGCCCTCGCCCGAGCTGAAACCGGTTGCGGGCGAGCCCACGATCGCGGCGGACGGGTAGAGGTTGTAGAGGCTGATCAGCGGCGGGCCGAGCGCCGGCTTGAGTTCGGCGATGGCGCCGATCGGCACCATCTGGCCGTCGAGGTTCTTCACCTGCAGCCTCAGGATGTCTTCGGGGCGCGTGCGGTACTGGGAGTTGGCCTGGATGTAGACCTGCAGGCTGAGGCCGAACTTGTTGAAGCGATTGACGTACGCCGAGCCCATGTAGCTCGACAGGGTCGTGAAGACGTCGCCGACCGGAACCCGAAGCGACTCGGCCTTGACGCGATCGACCTCGACCCTGACATGCGGTGCGCCGGAGCGGAACGTGGTCACGAGGTTGGTGAGCGCCGACTGTGTGCTGGCGTTCCGGACCATCGTGTCGGTGATGGCCTGCAGCTTGGCATAGTCGAAGCTGCCGTCCTTCTGCTCGATCTGCATCTGGAAGCCGCCGGCATTGCCGATGCCCTGGATGGCGGGCGGCACGACGACGAAGGCGCGGCCGTCCTGCAGGACCTTCAGCTTTTCCATCAGCCCGAGCACGATCGAGCGGAGGTCCTGACCCTCCGCCTTCAGACGCGTGTCCCAGTCCTTGAGGATGACATAGGACACGGCGGCGTTCGCCAGCGAGGAGTTGCTGTCGAGGATCGACATCCCGCCCAGCGCGACCACGTTCTCGACGCCGGGCGCCGCCATGGCGATCTCGGCGACCTGACTGAGCGTGGCGCCGGTCCGCTCCAGCGAGGCGCCGTCCGGCAACTGCACGCCGATCATCAGGTAGCCCTGGTCCTCGTTGGGAATGAACGCCGTCGGCAGGCGCGCGACTCCCCATCCGCCGATGCCGGCCGCGACCAGTGCCAGCAGCACCATCAGCCCGGCCCGGTGGACCATGAAGCCGACCAGGCCGGCATAGGCGTCCTCGAGCTTGCCGTAGACCTTGTTGAAGCCGCGGAAGAAGATGTTGCGCTTCTCCGGCGGAGTCGCGGGCCGCAGCCACATCGCGCACTGGGTGGGCTTCAGGGTGGCGGCATTGATCGCGCTGATCAGGGCCGTCGCGGCGATGACGAGGGCGAACTGGGCGAACATCTGGCCGGTCAGGCCGGGCAGGAACGCGGCGGGCAGGAACACCGACATCAGCACCAGGGTGATGCCGATGACCGGTCCGAACAGCTCATCCATGGCCTTGATCGACGCGTCGTGCGGCGTCATCCCGCGCTCGATATGGTGCGCCACGCCCTCGACGATCACGATCGCGTCGTCGACCACGATGCCGATGGCCAGCACGATGCCGAACATGGTCGTGGTGTTGATGGTGAAGCCCAGGGCGGCCATCGCGGCGAAGGCGCCGATGATCGTGACGGGGATCGTGGTCGCGGGCACCAGCATCGCGCGCCAGTCCTGCAGGAAGATCACGATCACGATCAGCACCAGGATGCCGGCCTCGATCAGGGTCATGAAGACCTCGTGGATCGAGGCCGTCACGAAGCGGGTGGTATCGAACGGCACCTCGTAGGCGAGGCCAGGCGGGAAGGCCTTGGACAGCTCCGCCATCTTGGCCTTCACGGCCTTGGCGACGTCGAGCGCGTTGGCGTCGGGCAGCTGGTAGATCGCGAGGCCGGAGTTGGGCTTTCCGTTGATGTGCGAGGTCGTAGAATAGGTCTGGGCGCCCAGTTCGACACGGGCGACGTCGCGCACCCGCACGATCCGGCCGCCGTTGCCCTGCTCGGCCTTGACGATGATGTTGCCGAATTCCTCCGGCGTGCTGAGGCGGCCGACGACGTCGATCGTGTACTGGAAATCCAGCCCCTTGGGCGCCGGAGGCTGGCCGACCTGGCCCGCCGTCACGTCCTGGCTCTGCTGCTGGATGACCTTGCTCACGTCGGACGGGGTGAGGCCGAAGGTGTAGAGCTTCTGCGGGTCGAGCCAGACGCGCATCGAATACTGCCCGACGCCCAGCACGTTGACGTTTCCGACGCCGGGCAGGCGAGCGAGTTCGTTGACGAGATTGATGGTGGCGTAGTTGCTGAGATAGAG
>JAGNNA010000104.1 GCA_017990895.1 Reyranella sp. | reverse complement strand
GTGCCGATCTCGCGCTCGATCAGCGTATTCAGTTTGCCGTTCATCATCGCGATCAGGTCGCGGTTGCGCTGGAAGTCGTGGGCGAGGTTCACGGTCTCGTCGGGATCGTTCCCGAGGTCGTAGAGCTCCAGGTCGTTGTTGGCACGCAGCTCCTCGAGCGTCGCCGGCGTGTTGAAGCCGCGGAACGAGAAGTAGCGGCTGAACTTGTAGCGCTCGTCGACGATCGAGCGGATGCAGACGCGCAGTTTCCAGTCGATCGGGAAGGACTCGATCCTCCGGAACTGGTCCGCGTGCGCGATCGATTTGTTCAGCAGGGTCTCGTAGAGTTCCTTCGTGAACTTCTCGTCGTGCACCATGAGCTGGCTGTAGCAGAATAGCGTGCCGCCGCGCTTCTGCGTGAAGGCGGGGTTCACCGGCTGGCGCAGCAGCGGCGAGAAATCCTGCCCCTTCATGCGCGTCATCGTATCGGCCACCGATGCCGTCGACTTGCCCGTCAGCGCGACGACGGTCGGCACGAAGTCGAGATGCGAGGTGAGCTCACGGCAGCGCTGGCCGCCCTTGATCTCCGGATGCACCACCAGCATGGGCACGTGGTTCTGCTGGCGGTAGGTCGTCGTGCCCTTGCCCTGGAGGCCGCCATGGCTGGCCAGCAGCTCACCGTGATCCGACGTGAAGATCACGATCGTCTTGTCGGTGAGGCCGAGCCGGTCGAGCTGTTCAAGTACCTGCACGATCTGCTGGTCGGCGTCGCGAATGGCATTGAAATAGTAGTTCTGCCTGAGCCGCATGCGCCATTCTTCCTGCGGGATCAGCCCCGTCAGGATGGCGTTGGCGCCTTTGTAGATGCGATGAGCCGGCACGCGGTCGGGCGTGTCGAGCGACTGCTGCCAGGTCTTCTGCAGCGGGATCTCGTTCCATTCCCGCCGATAGAAGGAATCGTCCGGCGGATAGTCGATCTTGAGCTTGGCCTCGACCGCCTGCACTGGCTTCTCGCCGCGCCTGTCGGTGTTCACCCACATGACGTCGTGCGGATTCACGAAATTGACCGCGAGATACCAGGGCTGCTTCCGGTCGGTCATCGGCCGGCCCTTGGCCTTCAGCCACTGTATGGCCTGCGCCGCCGTGATCTGGTCGTACTGGTAGCCGCCCTGTGCGCCCTCGATGAAGTCGCCGACGCCGGTATAGTCGTAGAAGCCGTAGTCGCGATCCATCATCGTCTCGAACAGCGTCTTGATGTCGTCGGCGTGGTTCTCCATCGCCATCGCGCCGTTCAGGTGCCACTTGCCCTTGTAGGCGGTGTAGTAGCCCATCTTGCGCAGGATCTTTCCGATCGTCGGCAAGGAAGGATCCAGGCTCTTCATGTAGGGCACGCCGGCATTGTCGAAGATGCCGTTATGCGGCATGTGCAGGCCGGTATAGATCACCGCGCGCGAGGCCGAACACATGTCGGCGGCGATCTGGTGATTCTCGAAATAGGTCCCCGTCGCGCGCAGCCGCTCGTGTCCCGGCAGCGGTATGGGCCAGCCGGGGCCCATGTAATGCTCCTGGTCGGTCAGGATGAAGAGGATGTTGTAGCCGCCCTCGTTCGAGCCTGGCGCGTTTGCGGAAGGGAATGCCGATTCCGTGCCGCCGGTGATGCGGGTCGCCTGGGCATGGGCCTGCATGTCGCAAGCGGCCGTGGCGGCGAGAGCGGCGCTGCCGGCGATGAAGGTCCTGCGCGATGGATCGGTCATGGTTTCCTCGTACCACCGAATTGTGGCGCGTTGGCGAGATCGAGAAGCCGCGCGCAGTCGACATGCTCTTCGAGATGATCGGCCAGCCGGTCGAGCGTTTCCTCTATTCCGGCCTCGTAGTCGAAATCGGTGGTCGCGCTGCCGATCCTTTGCAGCCAGTGACGTCGTTGGCGATCGTCGGCAAACAGGCCGTGGATGTAGCAGCCGGCGATTCGCCCGGTCGCATCGATCGCGCCGTCCCTTGCACCGCCCTCGAATTCGAGCAGCGGCCGCGACGACGTCGTCGTGCGGCCGACATGCATTTCGTAGCCCTTGAATGGCACCCCTTGCGCCAGGGTCCTGCCGGCCACTTCCATCAGGACCTTGTCGCCGCCCAACACGGTCTCGGCATCCAGCAGGCACAGTCCCTCGACGCTGCCCGTCGGCCCTTCGATTCCTTCCGGATCGGAAATGCGCCGTCCCAACATCTGATAGCCGCCGCAGATGCCCAGCACATGTCCGCCACGGCGCAGATGCGCCCGGAGGTCGATGTCCCAGCCGGTTTCGCGCAGGACGGAGAGATCGGCGATGGTGGCCTTCGATCCGGGCAGGATCACCAGCGCGGCATCGCCCGGGATCGGCTGTCCGGGCCGGACGAACAGCACATCGACGTTCGGCTCCTGACGCAATGGATCGACATCGTCGAAGTTGGCGAGGTGCGGATAGGCGAGCACGGCGACCTTCACGGCGCCGCCCGGTGCACTGCGATCGGGCAGGCTGAGCGCGTCCTCCGCGGGCAGCCTGACGGCGTCGGGGAAGTGGGGCACGAGACCGAGCGCCGGCCAGCCGGTCTGTTCAGCGATCAGCGTCATGCCGTCGGCGAACAGGCTGGGATCGCCGCGGAAGAGGTTGACGATGAAGCCCACGATCATCGCGGCGTCCTCGGGATCGATCACGGCCTTGGTGCCGACCAGGCTCGCGATGACACCGCCGCGGTCGATGTCGCCCACCAGCACGACCGGCACAGCGGCCGCCCGCGCGAAACCCATGTTGGCGATGTCGTTGGCGCGCAGATTGACCTCGGATGCCGAGCCGGCGCCTTCGACCAGCACGAGATCGGCTTCCGCGGCGAGTCGGCTGAAGCTGTCCAGCACTGAAGTCAGCAGGCCCGCCTTGATGCTCTGATAGTCGCGCGCCCAGGTATTGCCGACGACGCGACCCTGCACCACGAGCTGGGCGCCGATGTCGCTCTGGGGCTTCAGAAGGACCGGGTTCATATGGACGCTCACGGGCACGCGCGCGGCCCGCGCCTGCAGCGCCTGGGCGCGGCCGATTTCGCCGCCGTCGGCCGTCACGGCGGCGTTGTTGGACATGTTCTGCGGCTTGAAGGGGCGGACCCGCAGGCCACGCCGTGTGAACACGCGGGCGAGCCCCGCGACCAGCAGCGACTTTCCGACATCGGAGCCGGTTCCCTGAATCATCAGTGCACGTGCTTGCATGGGCCTCCCAAACCGGGGCAAACTCGATCTATAAATTGCACCAAAAATGCGAATTTCAGAATGGTAGTGAAGACGCAGAAACCTATCTGGAATGAACGAGCGCCCCAAGAAGCGCATTCAAGGAACGTGATGTCGGTTTCGAAACGATTTGGGGGGATTGGGGTGGGCCTGCTCGTCTTGGCATGGCGAATCTCGGCCCATGCCTAGGGGGTGATCGGCGAGGAGCCACCAAAGACCTTCGCCGAAGGTTTCGTGCAGGGCGTCGGCCTGCCGGTGATCAGCCTCTATCATCTCGCTGCGATGATCGGCATCGGCATCCTGGTCGGCATCGCCGCCCGGGGCATCGTACCCGTGCTGGCCTTCGGGCTGGCGGCCATCGCCGGGGTGGCGATACAGCTCAGTCCTTTCGACATCCCGGCCTACGGGGCTTTCGTGGCGCTGACGACCATAGTGATCGGCTTCCTGATCCTGCTGCACCAGCCGCTGAGCCCCAAGGTAGCGTCGACCGTCTTCGCTGCCGCTGGACTGGTGCATGGCTATTCCCTGGGCGCCGTGCTGGTTGGCGCCGATACCGTTGCGATCATCGCCTATGTTTCGGGCCTGCTGGTCGCCCAGACCGCGCTGGGCGTTGCATCCTGTGCAATCACGTTGGGCGCAACGAAGTGGCCCGCACAGCGGACCGCGCTGATGATCGCCGGCTGCCTCGTTATGGTGGCGGGTGGCGTCGCCGCCATCGAAGCGGCCGGCCTGATCGGCTGAACCTGGCGGGCCTGCCAAGGGTATTGCCATCCTCATTCTTTCGTTCATTCGGTGGAGTTGATGACGCATCCGGTTTTCGACGCGGCCTTCCGGGCCGAGTTCCGCCAACTCGTCCTGTGGCGGCGCGACGTGCGGCGCTTCCGCACCGATCCGGTGGCGCGCGAGCGTATCGACGCCTTGCTGGAAGTGGCCAGCCATGCGCCGTCGGTTGGCCTGAGCCAGCCCTGGCGGTTCGTGCATGTCGAGTCGGCCGAACGCCGCCGCGCCGTGGTGGAGAGCTTCACGCAGGCAAACGAGGAAGCGCTTGCCGGCTACGCCGGCGAAAAGCACGCGATCTATGCCGGCCTCAAACTGGCGGGTCTCAAGGAGGCGCCCATTCACCTCGCGGTCTTTTCCGACGACGGCACGCACACCGGCAGCGGCCTCGGCCAGCAGACCATGCCGGAGACGCTGCACTATTCCGTGGTGGCTGCGATTCAGACCCTGTGGCTGGCGGCGCGTGCCGACGGCATCGGGATGGGCTGGGTCTCGATCCTCGATCCGAAGAAAGTGACCCGGGCTCTCGATGTGCCGACGGGCTGGAACCTCGTGGCCTATCTCTGCCTCGGCTTCCCGGCAGAGGAGCACCTCGATCCCGAGCTGGAGCGGCATCATTGGGAAGTGCGCAGCGATATCAGCGACGTCGTCTTCACGCGCTGACGCTTTGACACCCGATCCTTGGCGGTCATTATTGAGCCTCATCATCGGAGGCAGCGCGTGAGTTCAGGAGATCGACCGGCAGAGCAATCGATCTCCGATGGGGCGTTGTATTTTCTGGCGGCCCTGTGCGGTCTGGCCACCGGCGTCGTGGGCGCCGCCTTCCATCTCATCGTCGATACGCTGGTTCATTGGCCGTCCTGGCTCGTCGCGCGTCTCGGTCCTGGCCCCCTGAGCATCGTCGCAGCGGCGGGCGTTGCCGCCCTCGCCCTGGTCGCGTCTTTTCTGATCACGCGTCGCATTGCGCCGGAAGCGGCCGGAAGCGGCGTCCAGGAGATCGAAGGCGCGATGGAGGGACTCCGCGACGTGCGCTGGCGGAGGGTGCTGCCGGTGAAGTTCGTGGGCGGCGTCCTGGCGCTGTCGTCCGGTCTCGTCGCCGGTCGCGAGGGGCCCACCATTCACATGGGGGCGTCGATCGCCCAGGCTGTATCGGAGCGCATGAAGCTCACCGAGGCGGAGCTGCGCGGTCTGCTGGCGGCGGGTGCCGCCGCTGGCCTCGCGGCCGCCTTCAACGCGCCGCTGGCGGCGATCCTTTTCGTGATCGAGGAGACACGCAAGCAGTTCCGATACACGCTGCGCTCCTACACCGCCGTGATCATCGCTTCGACGGCCAGCGCCATCGGCATGGAGTTGGTGGGCGGCACGGCTCCCCAGCTCAAGCTCGACAATGCCGAGATGCCGCTGTCGTTGCTGCCGGCATTCCTGGTGCTGGGCATACTCCTCGGCGGGCTGGGCCTCGTGTTCAATCGCACGCTTCTCTTCCTGCTCGACTGGGTGACGACCACGTTTCGCAAGGCGCCGTTCGTTCCGGCCCTCGTGGTCGGGGCGGCCATCGGCGCATTGGCCATCGTGCTGCCGCAGGCCGTAGGCGGCGGGGAGCTGCTGATTCCCGGCCTCGTCACCGGCAATCTCTCCATTCAGATCCTGCTGCTGCTGTGTCTACTGCGCTTCGTCGGGGTCATGCTGAGCTATCCGGTCGGTGTTCCCGGCGGCATCTTCGCGCCGCTGCTGACCCTGGCCACCACGATTGGTCTCATCGCGGCATCGCTGCTGCAGATGGCCGTGCCGCTGCCACCGCTGGCGGGCGCCGCCTTCGTCATTGCCGCGATGGGTGGCCTGTTTTCCGCCTCTATCCGCGCGCCGCTTGTCGGCGTCGTGCTGGCCGCCGAGCTGACCGGCGGCTACGCGCTGATCCTGCCCCTGATCGTGACCTGTGTGACGGCCAACGCCGTCGCGCAGGCGCTAGGCAGCCGGCCGCTCTACGAACTGCTGCTGGAGCGCACTCTGCGGCTTGCGGGCAAGACACCTCCACCGCCCGTCACGATTGGCGTGCCGACGCCGGTCGGAATGGACGACAAGTCCTAGGTCTTCGGCGGCAGGAACCAGTCGAGAATCCGTGCATTCTCGTCTCGCGGGTAGGTATGCGAGAGGTCTGCGATCTCGCGATACACCACGTCGGCGCCGGCCTGCCTCAGCGCCCGATCGGCGCCCTGCGCCATTTCCGGGGGAAACATCCAGTCCTGCGTCCCGTGAACGATGTGAACGGGCAGGCCGCGGATGCGATCGGCGTCCGCGAAGGTCATCAGCATCGGATGGAAGCTCGCGGCGACCGGCGCCAGGTGCGTGAACTGGCAATCGCCGCGCAGGCCGACGACATAGGTGAAGGTGCCGCCGTCGCTCATCCCGGTCAGCAGCTGGCGAGAGGCATCGATGTTCCAGTCGTTGCCGACATCGGATGCCATGCGGTGGATGCGTGGCCCGTCGACTTCCGGCTCCATCAGGGACCAGGTACTGCCCGATGCCGTGGGCGCCAGGACGATGAAGCCGCGCGTGCGTGCCTCGCGCACCCAGCTCCACAGGAACGCGCCGCCATTGCCGCTGCCGCCGTGCAGCGCCACGACCAGCGGCCAGCTCCTGGCAGCGTCGTAGTATTCCGGCACGTACAGAGAGAAGGCGCCGCGCGTACCGGAGGGGCCGGCGACATGCATGAATCCCACACCCTCGCGCGTCGGGTCGGCGGCGGCGAGGCGCGCCTGCAGGACCTCGTCGCTCCGCGCCGGCTGTTCGAGGAAGAAGTTGCCGACGGGCCGAAGGAACGGCGACAGCGGATAGAGTGCCTCGCAGGCCTGCGGATAGCCACGCAGGCTGCGATAGGCGGCCACGATGGGCTGCGGCGCCTCGGGAGCGGCGACGAGACCCTGGATCGCCTCGCCGGCGAACACCGCCGCCCGTTCCAGATGATCGCGCACCGGCGTCAGCCGTCCCGGCCAGTCGAGCGCGCGCGAGGCGGCGAGCGCGGGCGCGAGATCGTCGTTGCGGCCGGCCAGGGCCTCGACGACCTGCGGCAGGGTCTGCGGCGAGAGGTGCCGGCCGGCGAACTCGATGGCGTGCAGGGCGCGCAGGGTCGCAGGGACCAGTGCGGAGAGAGCCTCGATGGCAGCCTCTTCGGCCATCAGTCCTTCAACATGGTTGCTTCGAGCGGCGGCTTGCCGCGGATCATGTCGGCCGCCTTCTCGGCGATCATCAGCACCGAGGCATTGAGGTTGGCGGACGGCATGGTCGGCATGATCGAGGCATCGACCACGCGCAGCCCTTGGAGCCCGCGCACGCGCAGCTGGTCGTCGACGACGGCGGTCGGGTCGTTGTCCGGTGCCATGCGGCAGGAGCCCATCAGATGGAAGGTCGTGGTGCCGCGTTCCTTGGCAGCCTGCATCAGCTCGGCATCCGACTGCTTCTCCGCGCCGGGGAATTCCTCGCGGTCGTAGTATTTGCTGAGCGCCTTCGACCCCAGCAGCCGTCGCGCCAGCTTCATGCCGGCGAGCAACACGCGACGGTCGCTCTCGGCGCCCAGGTAGTTCGGCTGGATGATGGGATGCTCGAACGGATCGGACGAGCGGGCGCGGACATAGCCGATCGAATCGGGCCGCTGCTGCCACGAGGCGATGGTCATGCCGGGGAAATCGTCGAGCGTCGACTGCACGCCCTCCTTGTAGCTCGCCGGCGTGAAGGTGAGCTGCAGATCGTAATTCTCGATGCTCTCGTCGGATTTCCAGAAGACGTAGATGAGCGTCGGGTTGAGCGTCAGCAGGCCCTTGCGCGTCGTGACGTATTTCAGGACCTCGCCGGCCAGGCGCAGCCCCTTGGAGCGCTCGTTGATGCTGGTGGCGTTCTTCACGCGCGCGACGAAGCGCGGCGCGTAGTGATCGCGCAGGTTCTCGCCGACACCCGCCAGCTCGTGCTTCACCTCGATGCCGAGCGACTTCAGCAACGGTCCGGGGCCGATGCCCGAGAGCTGCAGGAGCTGCGGTGAGTTCACCGTGCCGCCGCTCAGGATCACTTCCCGCTTGGCGCGGACTTCCACCGGCGTGCCATTGCGGCCGCCCTTGCGGTAGCGCACGCCGACGGCGCGCTTGCCCTCGAGGACGATCGACGTCGCCTGCGCGTGGGTGCGCACCGTGAGGTTGGGTCGCGACATGGCGGGATGGAGATAGCCGCGCGCGGCGCTGACCCGGCGGCCGTTCCTGATGATGCGCTGGACGTAGCTCACGCCCGCCTGCTTCGTGCCGTTGTAGTCGGGGTTGCGCGGGATGCCTTGTTCCACCGCGCCTTCGATGAAGGCCTCGCACAGGGGATCGCGCCATTCGAGATCGGTGATCGGCAGGTTGCCCTCGCTGCCGCGGAAGGTCGGATCGGCGTCGCCCGCCATGCGGTGTTCGCTGCGGCGGAAGTAGGGGAGCACGTCGGAGTAGCCCCAGCCGCGATTGCCGCGCTGCGCCCAGCCGTCGAAGTCGAGGCGCTGACCGCGATTGTAGATGTGGCCGTTGATCGAACTCGATCCGCCCAGGGTTTTGCCGCGCGGGGCGGCGATGGCACGACCCCCGGTCCAGTCGCTGGGCTCCGACTTGTAGAGCCAGTTTACCTTGGGATCGACCAGCGTGTACATGAAGCCGGCCGGGATATGGATGAAGGGATGCCAGTCGCGGGGGCCGGCTTCGAGCACGCAGACCGTGACGTTGGGGTCCTCGCTCAACCGGTTGGCCAGCACGCTGCCCGCCGAACCGGCTCCCACGATCACGTAGTCGAAACTCTCCATCCGGTTGATTCCTCCCTTATGGTCTGGATTGACCACCGGATTTGGGCAGGAAGCAATGCTCCATCGCGGGAAAACGACGGGCCTTCACGTCGGCTGAATAGGCTGCGGCGGCCTCGGATATCTTTCCGCCGAGATCGGCGTAACGCTTCACGAACCGCGGGGTGAAATCGCTGAACAGGCCGAACACGTCTTCCGACACCAGGATCTGGCCGTCGCAGGCCGGCGAGGCGCCGATGCCGATGGTCGGGATCGGAAGCGACTTGGTGATGGCGGCGGCGACGGGCTCCAGCGTGCCTTCGAGCACGACCGCAAAGGCGCCGGCCTCGGCCATCGCCTCTGCATCGCGCGTCACCTGCTGCGCCTCCTCGTCGGATCGGCCGGTCGCCTTGAAGCCGCCGGCCACGTTCACGGCCTGGGGCATGAGCCCGACATGGGCGCAGACCGGGATGCCGCGCTGCACGAGGTAACGAACCGTTCCGGCCATGACTTCGCCGCCCTCGAGCTTCACGCCGCTGGCGCCGGTCTCGGCCATGATACGCGCGGCACTGTGGAACGCCTGCTCCGGACTTGCCTGGTAGCTGCCGAAAGGCAGGTCGACGATCACGCACGCACGGCTTGCGCCGCGCATAACGGCCGAGCCATGGGCGATCATCATGTCGAGCGTGACGGGGAGCGTGCTGTCGAAACCGTAGAGCACCATGCCCAGCGAATCGCCGACCAGCAGCAGATCGACGTGCGGATCGAGCCAGCGCGCCATCTGCGTGGTGTAGGCGGTGAGACAGACGATCGGCTCGCCGCCCTTGCGGGCGCGGACCTGCGGCGTGCTCATTCTCCTGGCTGCGGTGACGGCGCTCATGATCTCCAGACCTTTCGAAAGCCGGCTAGTGGATGACGAACCGGGGCAGCACCATCCTGATCAACAGGCCGCCGCCGGGACGGTTGGCGGCGCTCACCTGGCCGCCCAATGCCTCGACGTTGCGCCGCACGATCCAGAGGCCGAGGCCCGAATGTTCGACGGCACGGTCGCTGCCTATGCCATCCTCTGGGCGCAAAGAGAAGTAGCGCTGGAAGACGCTGTCGATCTTCTCGGCGTCGATGCCCGGCCCCTCGTCGTCGACCGTCAGTTCCACGGTATCGGCGGAAACGCGCAGCGAAACGGCGATCTTCGAGCCGGCGGCTGAGAAGCTGATGGCGTTCTCCAGCACGTTCTGCAGAACGATCTCCATCATGCCCGCCGCGGTGCGGACGGTGGCGCCGCGGTCGAGTTTCACCACGAGGCCGATCTCCCGGGCCGCGAGGATCTCGCGGAAGTGCCGCGCTGCATCCTCGACCAGGAGTGCGAGGTCGGTCGGCACGCGCGGCGCGTCGATCATGTCGGCGGTCCCCATGTCGTGGCGCTGGGCGGCATTCACGAGGTTCAACAGACGCGCCAGCGAGGAATCGACGATCTCGAGCGCGCGGCGGGCGCGCTGGTCTTCCTCGGGCACGGCGCGGCGCACCGGGCTCAACGCCGACTGCACGGCAGCCAGCGGGGTCTTGAAGGAATGTGCATTGTCCTCGGCCGACTGGCGGATCTCGCGCGACACGCGGCGCAGCTCGTGCACCAGCCGATCGAAGTCGCGGGCGACGCCCGCCAGTTCCGGCACGGTGTTGCGTTGGGCGAAGGTTGCGTCCACGGCGCGGCCCAGCGCGATCTCGTCGGCGACGTTGCGGAAGCGGCGCAGACTGAGGCGGATGCCCAGCGCCACCAGAACCGCCAGCAAGGCACCGACCAGATAGATCGCCGCGGCGATGCGAATCTCGCGCGTCTGCCAGTAGGGGCGGCCGATCGACGTGTTGAGGAAATCGGAGGCGACGTGCGTGGTCGTCAGGATCCAGCAGTTGCCGCGGGCGCGGATCGGGATGATCGAGGTGAGCAGCTCCACCGTGCCGTCGGCGCGGCTGTAGCGCATCTCGTCCGACGCGTTCCAGGTGCAGGCTTCCGAAAGTCGCTGCAGGATGCCGCGCTGACCGAGTTCCTCCAGTTCCGCCGTCACCGCCTCCGCCGCCAGCGGTGGCGCCGAAGCCACCAGGAAGAAGCGGCTCGCCGAGCGGGCTGCCGGCGGCTGGAACATCAGCTTGAGCACCGTGCCGCTGCTGGCGTATTTCGCGAGCTCGCGGTTGAGGTTCATCGGCTCCGACGGATCGGTCTCGCGCAGCACCGGGGCGAGCGCCTCGGCGATCAGCGCGCTGCGATCCTGGATGGCGCGCGTCACCAGGACCTGCATCTGGCTGTCGGCGCTCTCGAACTGCCCGTAAAGGACGATGGGCAGCGCCACGAACAGGCCGATCAGCGCCGCCAGCTTCAGCGTGAGCGAGGCGGCGAGCCGGCGCAGCACCGGGAACTTAGTCCTTGCCCCAGCGGTAGCCGAAGGACTGGTAGTTCTGGATCTCGGCGAACTCCGGATCGATGGCGCGGAACTTGTTGCGGATGCGCTTGATGCAGGAGCGGACGTTTGTTCGATAGCCATTCTCACCGCTCCCCGCGATGAAGCCGACATAGTGCATGCAATCGTAGACGGCGCGGTAGCTCACATAGCTGCCGACATGGGAGGCGAGCGTATGGACGATCTTGAACTCCGTCACCGTCAGGTTGAGGTCGGTTTCGTCCCAGAAGGCGCGGCTGACCGCGGGCTTCAGCAGCAGGCGGCCGCAGTGGAAATTGCCCTCGCCGTCCGCAGACATCGGCTTGTCGGCACGGTCGACGATCAGGCGCAGCCGGCGGGCCAGGATCGGCACGCCACGCGACTTGTCGACGAAGTCGATGGCGCCGCGATCCAGCGCCAGCTGTTCGTAGTTGGGCTCGCTGTGTCCGGTCAGGAACACCACTGGCAGGTTGATGCCGGCGCGCTGCAGCTTGGGTAGCAGGTCGATGCCGGAGACGCGCGGCAGGCCCCAGTCGAGAACGATGATCTCGATGTCGCTTGCGGTCTCCAGGAACTCGACCAGGCCCGTGCCGTCGCGGAAGGCGGCAACATCGAAGCCGTAGTCCCCGAGCTCGCCGCTCGCGGCCTCGCGGAAATCGTCGTCGTCCTCCACGAAGGCGATGCGGACCCGCCGGCCGCTCTCGACCTCAGCGTCCGGCCTGTATCCGGGACTGGAGCTGGGCCAGGCAGAGGCGTCGTCCTTCGTCTGTGTCGTCATCGCTCTTCACCTTGTACGAGAGGGTTCCGTACTGCTTGGTTTCGACATCCGGATAGAGCTGGACGTCTAGGGTGCACTTGCCGTCGCGGTAGCGCCACTGCTTGCCGGGTGGACGGTCCTCCACGCTGGTCGGCGGTCCAAGCAGCGCACGCAACTGGGACTCGCGATAGCCGGTCAGCACCGGCGCCGGAACCTCGGTGGCCGCCGCTTGTGTCGCGACAACATCGGCCGCCGCAGCGGCGGTTACCGGCTTCGCGGGCCGCGCCGCAGCGACCGGCTGTGGTGCGGGCTTGCGCACGGGCGCGGCCGGAGGCGTCGGCTTCGGCGCGCCGAGGCTGGCGAGATCGTTGCGCGCCGCCTGCATCACATCGCAACCGGACAGGAGCAGCAGTCCCAATCCGACGCCGAAGGTCCGTGCTGCCAGAGATCCGATCGTCATTCGCATCCAAGAAATGCCTGCTGATAGGCCTAAAGAGGCCATGTGGCGGGTTTGCGGCACGATGCCGTGCCAAGAGCGCGCGATTCCCATGTGAAGGTCGCTATCGATCCCTCAGGATTGCGGCGAACCGTCACCCGGGGCAAGCGCGGATTTCGTGGAGCGCCGCCGTCGTCGTATGGAGACACCATGGACATCAGCAAGGACATGACCACCCCGCCGGGGACGATTCGCCGTGTCGACTACACGCCGCCGCCGTTCCTGATCGAAACCGTCGACCTCGTTGTCGAGCTCGGGAAGGAGACGACCGGCGTCGTCGCGCGGCTGGCCGTACGACGCAATCCGGCGGCAGTCTCGCAGCCGGCCGATCTGGTCCTTGACGGCAAGAAGATGGAACTCGTGTCGGTCAGTCTGGACGGGCGGCCGGCCGTCCACGAGGTAACTCCGGAATCCCTTATTCTTCGTGGGGTGCCCGACCGCTTCTCGCTCGAAATCACCACCCGCCTTCGTCCACAGGACAATACCGAGCTGACGGGGCTCTACAAGTCGCGCGATCTTTTCTGCACGCAATGCGAGGCCGAGGGCTTCCGCCGCATCACCTATTTCCTCGACCGGCCCGATGTGATGGCGCGCTATTCCACGCGCATCGTGGCCGACCGGGCGCTGGCGCCGGTGCTGCTGTCCAACGGCAACCTGGTGGATAGCGGCGCGCTCGAAGACGGCAGGCACTTCGCCATGTGGGAAGATCCGTTTCCCAAGCCCTCCTATCTGTTCGCCCTGGTCGCGGGTCCGCTCGAATGCCTCGAGGATCGGTTCACGACGCGCTCAGGCCGCGAGGTGACCTTGCGCATCTACGTTCGGCCCGGCGATGTCGGGCGCTGCGGCCATGCGATGGAATCGCTCAAGAAGTCGATGAAGTGGGACGAGGAGGTCTATGGCCTCGAATACGATCTCGACACGTTCATGATCGTCGCCATCGACGACTTCAACATGGGCGCGATGGAGAACAAGGGGCTGAACGTCTTCAATTCGAAGCTCGTCCTGGCCAACCCGGAGACCGCGACCGATCTCGACTATCACTCGATCGAGGCAGTGGTCGCCCACGAATATTTCCACAACTGGACTGGCAATCGCGTCACCTGCCGCGACTGGTTCCAGCTCTCGCTCAAGGAAGGCCTGACCGTCTTCCGCGACCAGCAATTCTCGGCCGACATGGGCTCTGCCGCCGATGCGCGAATCGACGATGTCCGTCGTCTGCGCGCCGGCCAGTTTCCCGAGGATGCCGGACCGATGGCCCATCCCGTGCGGCCCGACTCGTACATCGAGATCAACAACTTCTACACCGCGACGGTGTATCAAAAAGGGGCCGAGGTGGTGCGGATGATGCACACGCTGCTGGGGCCGGAGCGCTATCGCAAGGGCATCGATCTCTACTTCCAGCGGCATGACGGCCAGGCGGTCACCTGCGACGACTTCGCGAAAGCCATGGAAGATGCGTCGGGCGTCGATCTCACGCAGTTTCGCCTGTGGTATGCGCAGGCCGGCACGCCGGACGTCAGGGTCGAGGGTAGTTATGACGCGGCTGGCAAGCGCTATACGC
>JAGNNA010000447.1 GCA_017990895.1 Reyranella sp. | reverse complement strand
CCTGCGCATCGACATGGAGGACCGCATCGCCCTGCTCGGCCAGAACGGCAACGGCAAGTCGACCTTCATCCGGCTGATCTCGCAGCGGCTCGAGCCGCGCGAGGGCCAGATGAAGAAGACGCCGAAACTGCGCGTCGGGTACTTCTCCCAGGACCAGGAGGAGAGCCTCGACTACGAGGGCACGCCGTTCGACCACATGAACCGTGCGCTGGGTCCCGGCGCCGGCGAGGCCAAGGTCCGCGCCCAGCTCGGCCGTTTCGGCTTCTCGCGCGACCGCGCCACGCTCAAGGTCGGCGTGATGTCGGGCGGCGAGAAGACCCGCCTGCTGCTGGCCCTCGCCACGCGCAACGCCCCGCACCTGCTGCTGCTCGACGAGCCAACCAACCATCTCGACATGGATGCGCGCGCCTCGCTGGTCGACGCCATCAACGACTTCGAGGGCGCCGTCGTTCTGGTGAGCCACGACACACATCTCGTGAAGATGGTGGCCGACGCCCTGTGGGTGGTCGAAAAGGGAACGGTGAAGCCGTTCGACGGCGACATCGACGAGTATCAGGCCAAGCTCCTGAAGGAGCGCGGCGCCCGCCCGCCCAAGGCCGAGAAGCCGGCGGATGCGGGGAGCAAGAAGGACCAGCGCAAGGCGGCCGCGGACAATCGCAGCAACAAGGCGCCGCTGAAGAAGGCCGTCGACAGCGCCGAGAAGATGCTGGCCCGCCTCACCGACCAGTTGAACGGCGTCCTGGCCAAGCTGGGCGATCCGGCGATCTATGCCGGTCCAGGCAACGTCGTGATGGACCTGCAGAAGGAAAAGGCCCGCCTCGAGCGCGAGGTCGAGAATGCCGAGAAGCGCTGGCTGACCGCCCAGGAAGCCCTGGAAGCAGCCGCCTGATTCCTACTCTGCCACGGCCGGATACGCGGGCTTCGGCGCGCTGCTGTGCCGGATCAGCATAACCATACCAGCATTGAACGTGTAGAGCCCGACGGCAATCCAGAAGATCACGGCCGGCAGGCCGCTGCTCATCAGGAAGCCGAACAACGGCGGCGCCACGAACGAGCCGATATCCAGTCCGGAATAGACGAAACCGAACACCTTGCCCGACGCGCCCGGCGGCGTGGCGTTGCGCACGATCATGTCGCGCGACGGGTTGGTGACGCCGCCCGCCGCGCCGGCCAGCGCCAGCAGGACCGGCAGCAGGGTCGGCGACACGGTCTGGGTGGCGATCGGCACCGTGAGACAGGCCGCCGCCAGCAGGCCGAAGGAGGCGACGAGATCGTGCCGGCGCACGCGGTCGGCGAAGTAGCCGCCAACCAGGATGCCGGCGGCCGAGCCGACGATGAAGACGATCAGGCAGAAGGCGGCATAGTTCTCGGTGACGCCGAACATGCTGCTCCAGGCCGGCACCGCGAACTGCTGCACGCCGACCGTGTTGGCCGCAATAAGCGCGAAGTAAACGAGGCAGAGCAGAAGCGCGGGGTGCAGGAAGAGCGCAAGCGCGGGCTTCGCACCGTTCTGCAGGGCCGCGGCCCGCACCTTGACGCGATGATCGACCAGTTGCTCGCGATGGGTCAGCACCAGCCCCGACAGAATGAGGCCCGGCAGTGCGCCGATCAGGGCGGCCCCCACCCAGCCGAACAGGCTGTCGAGGAAGTACATGACCGGCGCGGCGGCCCAGCCCAGCGATCCGCCCAGACCGTGAATACTGAAGGCGCGGCCGAGGCGGTGCTGATTGACCGACGAATTGAGGAGCGCGAAGTCGGCCGGGTGAAAGACCGAATTGCCCAGTCCCGCGATCACCGCGATGCAGGCGAAGCCCACGAAGGAATGCGCGACCGAAATGGAGGCGAGACCGAGGCCGACGACGAAGAGACCGCCGGCCAGGATCGGGCGCGCGCCGAATCGGTCGACGGCGAAGCCGGCCGCCGTCTGCGCCAGGCCGGAGACACCGTAGAAGATGCCGGCGAGCAGGCCGACATCGCCATAGGTGAGGCCGACCTCCTGCCGGACGATCAGCAGCATCGTCGCGAAAGCGAGCTGATAGAAATGGCTGGCACCGTGACCGACGCCGATCAGGCTGATCACCCTGAAATCATGCTGAAGCGGCGTTGCGGTGGCTGCGGACATGAGGACCCTCTACCCATCATCATATGCGATCCGCATGGCGAACGTTTGCGGAATTGCGCGGAGGAGCCATGCGCTCGTGATGACGTGCCACGGTAGCCCTTGTAGTGTCCCCGCCGGCAAGAGGGAGAAACGCATCATGAAGCGCTGGAAGCATCGCCCCGAAGGGTCCACCTGGGGCGACTGGGGCGACGACGATCAGCTCGGTCGCCTGAATCTGATCACCCCGAAGAAGGTGCTGGAGGGAGTGGCCGAGGTGAAGGAAGGGCTTTCCTTCTGCCTCAGTCTTCCGCTCGATTTTCCGGGCGGCAACGTCCTGAACCCGCGCCGCCTGCCGCCGGTCCTCTCCCCCACCGGCGACGAGAATGGCTGGCGCTTCAACTTCCTGACCAACAGCCTCGACCCGAAGTTCGTCGACGTGGCGAGCGACGACCGGGTGATCCTGACGCTGCAGTACTCGACGCAGTGGGACACGCTCGCCCATGTCGGCGGCCTGTTCGACGCCGATGGCGACGGCGTTCCAGAGCCCCTCTACTACAACGGTTTCAAGGCCGGCTCCGACGTGGTCGGTCCGCAGCCCGACGCCGGCCGAGACGGATGCGGTCACCTTTCTTATGCCCACAAGCTCGGCGTGGAGAACATGGCGGCCAAGGCAATCCAGGGCCGCGCCGTGCTGGTCGACCTCGAGAAGCATTATGGTCGCGACCACAAGTATGTGAGCTACGACGACTTCAAGCGCGTGCTCGACGCCGACAAGGTGGTGGTCGAACCCGGTGACATGCTGCTGCTGTACACGGGCTTCACCGACGAGATCATGAAGATGAACAAGAAGGTCGACCCGGCCCGCGCACATGCAATGTGCTGCGTGCTCGACGGTCGCGACAAGCGCCTGCTGCAGTGGATCACCGACAGCCAGATCTCGGCTCTGATCGCCGACAATTACGGCGTCGAAGCCGTTCCGGCCAGGCCCGGTCCCGACGATGCCGAACACCCGTCGCTACCGCTGCACAACCATTGCCTGTTCAAGCTGGGGCTCAACCTCGGCGAGATCTGGTGGCTGAAGGATCTGGCGCTCTGGCTGCGCGACAGCAAGCGCTCGCGCTTCATGCTGACGGCGCCGCCTTTGGCGTTTACCGGCGCTGTGGGCTCTCCGGTGAACCCGATCGCACTGAAATAGGCCCCGTTTAGCCCATTATTTTGCTTACGCGCCGCAACCGCCCGATACCCAAACGGACCGGTTCGGACTAGTTTATTCGGATGCGCGACAACGGCGTTTCGAAAGATGGAGCAGACCCGGAGTCTGGCGAGGCACCCGCCTCGCCGGAGGATGTTCTGCGCCGCAAGGAACTGGCCGGCTTTCTGCGCACCCGCCGCACGCGGCTCGCCCCCGAAGCGCACAACCTCACCACAGCCGGGCGCCGCCGCACAAAGGGCCTGCGCCGTGAGGAAGTCGCCAAGCTGCTGGCCGTCTCGCCGTCCTGGTACACGAAGCTTGAGCAAGGGCTGGCGCTGTCGCCCTCACCGCGTTTGCTGGCGAAGCTGGCGGATGTTCTTTTCCTATCGCCGCTGGAGCGCTCGGAATTGCTGCGGCTTGGCCTGCCAAAGGCGGGCGCCGGCGCGCGTACCGCTTCGGATGAAATGTTGCCGGCGGTGCAGGTG
>JAGNNA010000103.1 GCA_017990895.1 Reyranella sp. | reverse complement strand
TCCTCTTGGCTGACATAGATAGCGCAATCCGCCCCGCCGATCAGGCTTACGTCGACCGCCTCTCGAGCATGACGATTAAGCATGGCATTGGACTGCGGCAGGGCATGCCCCTTTCTCCGCTTCTCTCAAATTTCGTCCTCATGGACTTCGACAACGGGGTAGTCGCGGCAGGATTTCGCATGGTGCGCTACGCAGATGACTTCGCCATCTTCTGCTATACGGTGGACGAATGTCAGCGAGCACTTGCTGTCGTTGTAGATCTCTTGGCGCGTAAACATCACGAAGTTCCTGCGCCTGGTGCTGGCTCCAAAACTCAAATTTGTTCTCCAGCAGACTCAGTTGAATTCCTAGGATTCGAGATCAAGCCCGAGAAGAAATCCTACATGATCGTTGTGCCAGAAAGTGCCCGCGTTCGGGTCAGAGAACTCGCTGCTCCATTCGGCTCGTTTGCAACTTGCCAAACTCAATACAAGACACTGGGGCGCGCGCTTCAAGCCCTAGACTCGAAGCTCTCGTCTTTTGGAAGCTCATATCAGGCGGCAAAGAATCACGACGAACTCCTGAACCATATTTCACAGTGTCGAAGCGCTACTACTCGTCATCTAATTGCTGACCTTTTTGGCCAGGACGCACTTAGGCACGTTACGCAAGACAAGAAGACCTTTTTGGGCATGGCTTGAAGGATAGCGCTACATGCCGCGTTTCGCAGAAACCCTACAGCAAATGGTCTTCTTCCTGTTCGGGCGAAATCCTCGAAAGGACGGATTGACGGGGCCACTCGGCAGCGGCGTGTTCATGGGCCTTAAGCGAGAGAACGGTCTGCCTCCTATATTGGGGACTGCCGCTGTTCACAGATATGCAGTGACGGCGCACCATGTCTTGCTGAGTGGGGGGCACTTCATTCGGATCAACACTCGCAATGGTGGAAGTCGACTTATCGAGACCGAGCCAGCGGAGTGGGTCTTCGACCCGAGTGGAAGTGATGTGGCTGTCCTCGACGTTACGGACCTTGTCGACTCGAGCACCGACGAGACGTCGTGGGTGCCGCCCATTCTTCTAGCCGACAAGGCCTTCTTGCAAAAAGTAAACTTTGGAATTGGCGAAGATGGAATCATGCTGGGACTTCTCACCGATCAGCCTGGAAAGAATCGAAACTTAGTGGCCTGTCGATCTGGCAACGTGACCTTGCTGTCCAGCGACGAAGACCCGATTAAGCAACCGAACAATAGGGTTCGCCCATCTCATTTGTTCGACATTCGATCTCGTCCAGGCTTCTCGGGCTCGCCGGTTTTTGTTTATCGAACACGAGACGGGAATTTGCGATTTGCAACCGCAGCGGGTCCTGACCCACTAGCTCGATGGCACATCACCAAGACAATACGACGGGATAATGATGAGGATAACATTGACTCATTTGTCATGCTCCTCGGTATCCATGCTGGTCAGTATCATGACAGCGTTAAGGTGCGAAAAGCAGAACCTGCAGAGGCGACGGCGATATCTTCGGGTGACGACCTTTACATTCCCAACAGCGTAGCAATCGTGGCTCCAGTCTGGGACATCACTCCACTCTTTGAACATCCCCGGCTAGTAGCCCAACGTAAAGCCAGGGAGAAGGAAGATGCCGAACGAGACGGGTGGGAAGCTCGTCAGTAGTTCTGCTTCGGCGGGAATCGCTTGCCGCCGTCAAGCCCGGCCTCTCGACAGGATCCGGCGGCCCAGCGATTTGACCCGGCGCCAGAGCGGCGACAGCACGCGGCTGGTCAATGGGATCGCCAGCAGGCCGATTACAAGTCCGGCCACGCCGAAGCCGGCGGCTTCCACCGCCCAGGCGACGAACGGCTTGGCCACGGGAACGGTGCGCGCGACGGCGGCGCCGGCGTCGTGCAGCAGATGCGTCGGTCCGCCCAGGCCATAGGCGTCGAGGCCGTGCAGGATGATGCCGCCGCCGACCCAGATCATCGCCGCCGTGCCGATCGCCGCGAGCGCCTTCAGGAGATGCGGCATGGCCCGCACGATCGCGCGGCCCGTGACGCGCAACGGCGCGGCAAGCGCCGATGCCGGCGACAGCCGGGCCAGCGCCAGGCCGAAATCGTCCGCTTTGACGATCAGGGCCACGGCGCCATAGACGGCCGCGGTGATGCCGACGGCCACGATGGCGAGGATGATCGCCTGTTTCAGCCAGCCGTCCGCGGGCAGGGCGGCCAGCGTGATCGCCATGATCTCGGCCGAGAGGATGAAGTCGGTCTTGATGGCGCTCGCGATCTTCTGATCCTCGAGGGTCTTTGCATCGATGGCGACCGGCTCGATCGTCGTCTCGTGAGCCTGCGCCTCGTGTGGGACAACGACTTCGTAGAGCTTCTCCGCGCCTTCGTAGCAGAGGTACGCCCCGCCCATCATCAGAAGCGGCGTGATCGCCCCGGGCAGCAGGAGGCTCAGGGCCAGGGCCGCGGGGAGGAGGATCAGGAGCTTGTTGCGCAGCGAGCCGAGCGCGATCCGGCCGATGATCGGCAGCTCGCGCGCCGGGCTGAAGTCGGTGACGTAGCGAGGGGTGACGGCCGTGTCGTCGATGACCACGCCGGCCGCCTTGACGCCGGCCTTTGCCGACTGGCCGGCGATGTCGTCGATCGAGGCGGCGGCGAGCTTTGCCAGGGAGGCGATGTCGTCGAGCAGCGCCACGAGACCGCCGCTCATGGCCGCACCGCACGCCGCAGCGACTGGGGAGAGCAGCCCAGGGGGCCCGTCACTGCCATTTCGAGATGTCCTCTTTTGCCAATGGGCTCGGCGGGGCCGCCGGGATGATTTGTTACGTGCGAGATGCCGAAGCGTGGTCAAGGCGGGGCTGGTCCGGCCCAACGACGCTGACCACCATGAAGTTCCGCATGATCCCGGGCCAGGACCTACCCGGTGACGGCCAGGTGAGGATCGCGCCCCCGGGCGGCGGCATGGGGGTCCTCCGTCAGAAATAGCCCTGGCGTTTCTGGTTCTCGAGCGAGCCGGCGTCGCCGATGCGGCCGCGGCGCTCGGAGGATTGGGCGGTGAGGGTTTCGGTGACCACGTCGGGCAGGGTGTTGGCCTGCGAGGGCTCGGCGGCGGTCACGGGCCAGCAGCCCAGGGTGCGGAAGCGGACGGTTTCGCGGCTTGCTTCCTCCCCCGGCCGCCAGCGCATGCGCGCCGGGTCGTCGACCACGATCCTGAGCCCGTCGCGCATCACGACGGGGCGCTCGGCGGCGAGGTAGAGCGGCGCCAGCTCGATCCGGCGCGCCAGGATGTAGAGCCACAGATCCTGCTCGGTCCAGTTGGAGAGCGGGAAGGCGCGGATCGTCTGGCCGGGTGACAGCCGCCAGTTGAAGGCGCGCCACGGCTCGGGGCGCTGGGCGCGCGGCTCCCAGCCATGGCTGGCGCTGCGCACAGAGACGATGCGCTCCTTGGCGCGGCTCGCCTCCTCGTCGCGCCGGGCACCGCCGAAGATCACGTCGAAGCCGCCGGCGGTCAGCGTCTCCTTCAGCGGCTCCGTGCGCATCACGGTCGTGTAGGCGTCGCCGTGATCGAAAGGGTTGATGCCGTCGGCGCGGCCCTGCTCGTTGGCGTGGACGATCAGGCGGAATTCATGCCGGGCCGCGAAGGCGTCGCGGAAGGCCAGCACGTCGGCGAACTCCCAGGTCGAATCGACGTGGAGCAGCGGGATCGGCGGCCGCGCCGGGTAGAAGGCGCGCAGCACCAGATGGGCCAGCACCGTCGAGTCCTTGCCGCCGGAGAAGAGCAGCACGGGGTTGCGCGACTCGCCCACGCCGTCGCGCAGGATGTGGATCGCCTCCGCTTCGAGCGCGGCGAGGTCGCGGGGAAGGTCGGTCATGCGAGCACCGGTTCCGGTTCGTGTTGCATCGTCGGTTCGGCGACCGGTTCAGCGGTCGCGGCCTCCCAGCCGAGGTCGCCGGCATAGCGCCAGGCCATGCGGCCCTCGTCGTCGAGCGCGAACAGGTGCAGCCAGCGATTGTCGAACAGGGCGCGCACCTCGGGGTGCCGCTCCAAAATGTCCGTGATGGCCTCGCGCGGCGCCTCGACCAGCACCGAGAGCCGCAGCGGCTCGTGCGTCAGCGTCTCGCCGTCATGGACCGACTGCCAGGGCAGGCCGACCCGCAGCAGGCCGCCATTGCCCTCCACCACGCCGATCCCGCCGGTGACGTTGTGCAGGAGCTTGTTGCCGGCGCCGAAGGTCTGCGGGGCGACGCTCGAGCCGTAGTACTGCAGGCTGATCCAGCTCGCGACCACGACCGGCGCCGTCAGGATCAGCTCCAGCACGCCGAAGCCCGGGTCGGCCCGCCAATCGTAGTCGTGCAGGAAGGCGCGGCCCGCGAGGTCGTGGCCCGCGGTGCGGGCGCGCGGCGCGGCAATGAAGGCGTTGCAGCCGGCCAGTCCCCATTCGGGCCGCAACTGGGCCCAGTCGCGGGCGCGCCGCGGCACGTCCCGGCCGCTCGCGGCGCCTGGCAAGCGCAGCGCCCGTTCGCCCCGCGCCCGCACGCCGGCCGTCTTCAGCCAGCGCCCGGCTTGCGCCAGGTCCGCCGCATGGCCGGGCGAGGGATGGTCGTCGGCATAGAGTGTGACCGCGTCGGTCGTGGTGTCGTGCAGGGCGCCGACGAACAGCGTGTCGTCGGGGATCTCGATGCCCTGATCGCCGAGGCCGCTGCGGACTTCGTGGTCGTTGAGCAGGGACGCGAGCAGCCGCGCATTCACCTCGCCCGAGTAGCCGCCGCAGGCGCCGCAATGCAGCGCGCTGGCATGCGGGTTGTTCACGACGTTGGCGCCGTGGCCCGCCAGCAGGACCAGCCGCGCGAACCCGCCGGTGAGCGACATCGCCTTGAGCACGCTGGCGGCCGTCGCGATTTTCGTGCCGGCATCGAGATTGGCGGCCAGGCGCGGCGCCGGGTCGTTCGGTGCCGGATGCCGCTTGAGCGCCAGCCCATCGGACAGGAGTTTGCCGGCATAGAGCGGACCGGCGGCCTCGACGAAGGCGAAGGAGGAGATCGCCGCCAGCTTGAAGCGGCCCCAGGCGCGCCTGGCCCGCGCGGCGATCCGCGCCGTCACGTCGGCTTTGTCCGTGGCGGGAGTCGTGGTGCCGGAGCAGGTGAGCAGGCCCGGCTTCAGCAGCACCGGCAGCCGCGCCTCGACCACGTCCGAGGCGAAGCGGCGATGGCCGATGCCCAGGCCGAAGAAGCCGGCGAAGCCCAGGGTGCGGATGCCGGGATCGACGGTCTCCAGCGCCCGCCGGAAGACTTCGGAGCGCACGTCGATGCAGAAGGCCATCTGCAGCGCGGGGCGGTCCTGAGCGGTCGGCGCTGCGGGCTTCGCGACGAGCAGGGCGTGCAGCCGCCGCTGCGCGGCGCGCTCGGCCGCCTCCTGCAGGATCGCGTCGATCGCCTCGTCCGGGGTCGCCGCGGCGGGCTCGGCATGGGTGGCGACGGCGGCCCGCCACTGCGGCTCCAGCGCGGCGCCGTACTGGCGCAGCAGCGCCGCTTCCCAGGCGATGCGGATGGCGAGCAGGTCGGTGACCGCGCCGTCGGTGCCGCCGGCCAGCTCGGCCTGCCACAGTTGATGGCGCGCGACCTGGGCCCAGCCGCCCATGGTCGTCAGCAGCCGGTGGAAACAGCTCTCCAGCGCCGCTTCGGTCAGGCCGAGGGTGGCGACGCAGTTGGCCAGCGCGGCCTCGGCATCGGCCGGGGCATCGGCCACGGTCTGGGCGAAGCCTTCGAGGCCGACGATCTCCGGCGTCAGGTCGTGCATGGCGACGGCCCGCCACGCCGCCCAGGCGCCGCGCGCCGGCGGGGCGCCGACCCACAGCGCCTGTCCCTGGTCGTAGTAGCCGGCGGCGAAGTGGCTGACGCGGTCCTCGACGAGGCGCGGCCAGTCGATCCCGGAGAGGTCGCGCGCCAGCTCGGCGACGGTCGGGATCGCCTGCGCCGCCGGCCGCTCGGCCTCGAGGGCCTGCTTCAGCGCCGCGAGCGTCGCCGGGCGCAGTTGCGCGGGCGCGGCATCGAGCGCGGCCTGAAGATCGGCGTCGGCGATCTCGCCCGAGCGCAGCCGCGCCGCGTACCAGCTGCGGGGCATGGTGAGCGCGACGCCGCCGGTGCGCCGCAGGCGGACGGCGGCGGTCGCCAGCGGTTCGCCGGTCTGGCCGAGGAACGGGTTCACGGCGACGCTCGAGGCCAGCGGCCAGAGCGGCGGGATCGCCCGCGCCGCCCGGTCGGCGGCCTGCAGGATCGTGGTCGTCATCATGGTCATGGTCCTTGCGCTCGGTGGTTCACGGCGCCTTTGAGGCCGACCAGCCGCCGAGCAGCCGGTCGATCGTGGCGTTGACGTAGAGGCCGTTGGACAGGTGGACGCGCAGGCCGGTGGCGGCGGGGTGCGTCGCCCAGAGCGGGAACAGCGCCTGCGCGACCGCGACCAGCCCGAAGGTGAGCACGGCCAGCGCCATCAGGGTCCATTCGAGACGGCCGGGCGCCGGCGTCGCCGGGAGGATGCCGGCGGTCAGCCACTCGGCCGCGGAATGCAGCGCGAAGTATCCGATCGCGGCGGCGCTGGCGTAGAGCGCGGTGAGGCGGGTGAGGGGCCGCGGCGCGGCATCGGCCAGGCCCTGGGCCAGCAGGTAGGCGACGCCGAAGATCAGGATGGTGCCCAGCGCCAGCGCCTGCGGCGACTTGTGGTCGAAGCCGAAGACCAGGCCGAACACGGTGCCGATCGCGGCATAGATGGCGAGCGCGATCAGGAAGGCGCGGCCCACGGCCGGCCCGTCGGGCACGGCGACCGGGCCCGGCCGCCGGATCGACGCCACCTGTTCGACCGCGCCGCCGGAGGCGAGGAAGGCGTGCGCCTTGTAGAGCGAGTGGGCGACGATGTGGAGCAGCGCCAGCGGGAACAGAGCCAGCCCGCATTGCAGCACCATGAAGCCCATCTGCGCCACGGTCGACCAGGCGAGCGAGGTCTTGACCGCCGGCTGGGTCAGCATGACGAGGGCGCCGAACAGCGCCGTGAAGCCGCCGACGATCGCCAGCCCGGCCAGCACGCCGGGGGCGGCCAGCATCAGGTCGGCGAAGCGAATGAGCAGGAAGCCGCCGGCGTTGATCACGCCGGCATGGAGCAGGGCCGAGACCGGCGTCGGCGCCTCCATGACCTCGGTGAGCCAGCCATGGGTCGGGAATTGCGCCGACTTCAGCACCGCGGCGAGCGCCAGCAGCGCGGCCGCGGCGAGGGCGGCCCACGAGACGTCGCCGGTGCGGGAAGCTGCGTTGATCGCGGCGATGTCGCTGGTGCCGAAGCTCGCCCAGACGAGGATTGCCGCCACGATGAGCGCGCCGGCGCCGACGGTCGAGAACAGGGCCTTCTTGCGCGCGGCCCGCTGGGCCGCCGCGCGCTCGGGGTAGAACAGCAGCAGCCGGTGCAGCGCGGCCGCGGTCGCGATCCAGGCGGCGACAAGTTGCACGAGATTGCCGGCCTGTACGAGCAGCAGGACGGAGGCGAGCGCGGCGCACAGCCAGCCGGTGAAATAGCCCTGCCGGTCCTCGCCATCGAGATAGGTGCGGGCGTAGCGGACGACGATCCAGCCGACGAAGGCGACCAGCAGGAGCATGGTGACGCTGACCGCATCGATCCGGACCGACAGGCCGATGCCGGCGAACCCGATCAGCCCGCTGGTGCCGGCGCCGCGCAGGAGCAGCAGCGCCAGCGAACCCAGCGCGACCAGCAGCGCGCCCAGCGCCGCGGCCTCGGCGAAGACCGCCACTAGCGCCGGACGCCGGCCGGGGCGGGCGAAGGCGAGGGCGGCAGCGGCGAGCAGCAGGAGCGGGGCGGCGAGCGGCAGCAGGGCATATGACACGGGAGTCACCTGGGGTCCGAGGGGCTTGCGGCCCGCTATATGGCTGTCCCGATTAGTTCAATAAAATGCATTGTATGAGGTGAGTCGTTCGTTAAAATCGAACGACATGCAGTCGCTGAACTACAATCACCTGCGGTACTTCTGGGCGGTCGCCCATGATGGCAACCTCACCCGCACCGCCGAGCGGCTGAACCTGACGCAGTCGGCGCTCTCGGTGCAGATCCGCAAGCTCGAGGAGCGGCTGGGGCACGCGCTGTTCGAGCGGCGCGGCCGGCAACTCCATCTCACCGAGGCGGGACAGATCGCCCTCGACCATGCCGATGCGATCTTCGCCACCGGCGACGAGCTTTTAGGCACGCTGCGCCAGACCGGGGCCGCGCGGCAGGCGCTGAGGGTCGGCTCGCTCGCCACCCTGTCGCGCAATTTCCAGATGGAGTTCCTCGGTCCGGTCCTCGGGCGCACGGACATCGACCTGATCCTGCGCTCCGGCGGCGCGGCCGAGCTGCTGCGCGCGCTCGAGGCGCTCAACCTCGACGTCGTGCTGCTCAACCAGGCGCCGCCGGGCGACGCGCTGACGCCGCTGGTCACCCATCGCCTCGCCGAGCGTCCGGTCAGCCTGGTGGGCACGCCGGATCGCATGAAGTCCGCGGCCGGCCTGGCGGACCGGCTGCGCAAGCACCCGATCATCCTGCCGACCGTCGACAGCAGCGTGCGCACCGGCTTCGATGCGCTGGCCGATCGGCTCGGCGTCCGGCCGCAGATCGTCGCGGAGGTCGAGGACATGGCGATGATGCGTCTTCTCGCCCGCGAGGATATCGGGCTCGCGGTGCTGCCGCCGATCGTGGTCAAGGACGAGATCGCGGCCGGCGTGCTGGTCGAAGGCGAGCAACTGCCCGGTATCGTCGAGACCTTCTACGCCGTCACCATGGCGCGCCGCTTCCCCAATCCCCTGGTGCGGCTGCTCCTGACTCCGCACTGAACCGGGTCGCGGCCGCGACCGTATCTGCCTGCATGTCGAGCGTGGCCGTCCGCAATCTCATCCTCGTGCTGGGCGACCAGCTGACGCCTGCGATCACCAGCCTCGCGGCCGGCGATCCGGCGCGCGATCTCGTGCTGATGGCCGAGCTGGGAGACGAGGCGCGCTACGTGCGCCATCACAAGAAGAAGATCGCCTTCCTGTTCTCGGCCATGCGCCACTTCGCGGCGGAGCTGCGCGGGCTCGGCTGGAGGGTCGAGTACGTGGCGCTGGATGTGGAGGACAATGGCGGTTCCTTCACCGCGCAGCTGGGCGAGGCCATCGCCCGCCATGGACCTGAACGGGTGGTCGTCACCGAGGCGGGCGAGTGGCGGGTGCGGCAGATGCAGGCCTCGTGGGCCGGGCGGTTCGCGCTGCCCGTGGACATCCTGCCCGACGAGCGCTTCCTCTGTCCGACCGCCGACTTCGCCCGCTGGGCGGCGGGTCGCAAGCAGCTCCGGATGGAATACTTCTATCGCGAGATGCGCCGTCGCACCGGCCTGCTGATGGAGGGCGACGAACCCGCGGGCGGCCGCTGGAACTTCGATGCGGAGAACCGCAAGCCCGCCAGGGCCGATCTCTTCATGCCGCGGCCGCCGGTGTTCGCGCCTGATGGCGTGACGCGGGACGTGCTGGCGCTGGTCGAGGCGCGGTTCGGCGATCACTTCGGCGATCTCGCGCCCTTCGAATTCGCGGTCACGCGCGCCGATGCCGAGGCGGCGTTCGAGGCCTTCGTCGACAAGGCGCTGCCGAAGTTCGGCGACTACCAGGATGCGATGTTGACCGGCGAGCCGTTCCTCTATCACGCCGTCATCGCGCTCTATCTCAATTGCGGCCTCCTCGATCCGCTGCGCGTCTGCCGCCGGGTCGAGATCGAGTGGCGGGCAGGGCGGGTGCCGCTGAACGCGGCGGAGGGATTCATCCGCCAGATCATCGGCTGGCGCGAATATGTCCGCGGCATCTATTGGCTGAAGATGCCGGGCTACGAGCGCAGCAACTTCCTCGGTCATACGCGCCGGCTTCCTGAGTTCTACTGGACGGGCGAGACCTCGATGGCCTGCGTGCGCGCGGCGGTGAACCAGACGCGCGAGCACGCCTACGCCCATCACATCCAGCGGCTCATGGTCACCGGCAACTTCGCGCTGCTGGCCGGTATCGATCCGCACGAGCTGCATGAATGGTATCTGACGGTCTATGCCGACGCCTATGAATGGGTCGAGCTGCCCAACACGGTGGGCATGAGCCAGTTCGCCGATGGCGGCCTGCTGGCCTCCAAGCCCTATGCGGCGAGCGGTGCCTACATCGACCGCATGTCCGACTATTGCAAAAGCTGCCAACACGAGGTGAAGCAGCGGACGGGGCCCAAGGCCTGTCCCTTCAACGCGCTCTATTGGGATTTCATTTCCCGCCATCGCAGCCGGATCGGTGGCAACCCGCGCATGGCGCAGATGGTCCGAACCTACGACAAGTTTCCGGCGGACGAGCGGCGACGGATCGCCGACAGCGCCGCGACTTTCCTGGCCGGCCTGTGACCGCGAAGCGCTACACCAAGTCGACCCTGCCGCACAAGATCTGCGCCGCCTGCGGCCGCCCCTTCGCCTGGCGCAAGAAATGGGCGCGCGACTGGGAGCAGGTGAAGACCTGCTCCGAGCGCTGCAAAGGCGATCTGCGGCGCAAGGGGCGCGTGTCCTAAGCCGAGGCGAATGTGAATGTCGTTGGTGACAAGCGGCCTCACCGCAGTAGCTGCGTGGGGACTCCGAGAGCCGGGCCCGCCGTCGCGAGTCGCTGATCGAGCGTCTGCACCGTGGCACCATTCTCCGATGCCGTCGCGAGATGCAGCGCATCGCCGGCGCGAAGCCCGAGCGCCTGCTGGTCGACGAACTTCGCCGCCGTCCGGAAATGCGCGCTCGTGACCGGCAGAACGGTGAAGCTCTCGGCAACGAGCTTGTTGAACAAGGCCAGCACGGTGGCCCGCTGGGCCAGATCGATCTGTCCGGTCCGCACCTTGATGGCCATGGCGGAGGACATCTCGGTCAGCGTCCAGTCGCTGATCAGGAGTTGCCCAGGGTCCTGCTGTGTCAGCCAAGCCTGCGTCCGCTTGGTCATAGCCTCGTTGGAAAGCGCGGCGACGATCAGCGAGGTGTCGAGATAGAGCATCAGTAGCGGTCACCCTCCCTCATCGCCGACACGAGGTTCGCGGCATCCTGCTCTTGCGGGGGCAAGGTCGCGGTCAGGGCCTGGAGCAGCGCCGCCTCGATCCGCTTGCGCGGCCTCTCGGGCGCGGTAAGCCGGGCGACCGGCTTGCCCCGCCGGGTGATGTCGATCGAGTCCCCGGCCTCGACCCGGTCGACCAGTTCGCTCAGGTGGGCCTTGGCTTCTGCGAGAGTGATGATATCCATGAGCTGCTCCTGACCATCTAGATGGTCATGTAGCGTGGGTGAGCGGCTGATTCTAGAGCCGCTCCGGACTTTCTCGGCGCTCTGCGCGCTACCGTCATCTGGACCGACGGCATTCCCGCCGATACTACCGCCGGCTCCCTCCCGCGTACTCACCGGTCCCAATGATCCGTCTCGACAACATCAGCAAGCAGAACGGCCACCAGATCCTGTTCATCGACGCGTCGATGGGCCTCCAGAAGGGGGAGAAGGCGGGGCTGGTGGGGCCCAATGGCGCCGGCAAGACGACGCTGTTCCGGATGATCTCGGGGCAGGAACAGCCCGATGACGGACAGGTGACGATCGATGCCGGCATGACCATCGGCTATTTCAGCCAGGACGTCGGCGAGATGTCGGGCATGAGCGCTGTCGCCGCGGTGATGGATGGGGTCGGACCGGTGAGCGCGCTGGCGGTCGAGATCGCCCAGCTCGAGGCGGCGATGGCCGATCCGGAGCAGGCCGACAAGATGGACGCGCTGGTCGAGCGCTACGGCGAGGTGCAGGGCCGCTTCGAGGAGCTGGACGGCTATGCGCTCGATGCCCGCGCGCGCGAGGTGCTGGCGGGGCTTTCGTTCAACCAGGAGCGGATGGACGGCGATGTCGGGCTGCTGTCCGGCGGCTGGAAGATGCGGGTGGCGCTGGCGCGCATCCTGCTGATGCGGCCCGACGGCATGCTGCTCGACGAGCCCAGCAACCATCTCGATCTCGAGAGTCTGATCTGGCTGGAGGACTTCCTCAAGAACTACGAGGGCGCGCTGCTGATGACCAGCCACGACCGCGAGTTCATGAACCGCATCGTCGGCAAGGTCATCGAGATCGACGGCGGCACGCTCACCACCTATTCGGGCAACTTCGACTTCTACGAGGTTCAGCGGGCGCTGAGCGAGAAGCAGCGCCAGGCGCAGTTCGAGCGCCAGCAGGCGATGCTGGCGAAGGAGATGAAGTTCATCGAGCGCTTCAAGGCGCGCGCGAGCCACGCCGCCCAAGTCCAGAGCCGGGTCAAGAAGCTCGACAAGATCGAGAAGGTGGAGCCGCCGCGGCGCCGCCAGTCGGTGAGGTTCGAGTTCCGCTCGCCGCCGCGGTCGGGTGAGGACGTTGTGAGCTTCCGCGGCGTCCACAAGGGCTACGGCACGCAGCCCATCTACCAGGGACTCGACCTCAGGCTGCGGCGCCAGGAGCGCTGGTGCGTGCTTGGCGCAAATGGTGCCGGCAAGTCGACTCTGCTGAAGCTGGTGGCGGGCGCGGCCGAGCCGGACGAGGGCAGCGTGACCGTCGGCGCAAGCGTCAAGATGGGCTACTTCGCCCAGCATTCGATGGACCTGCTCGACGGCGACGAGACGATCTTCGAATCGCTGGACAGCTCATTCCCGCAGGCCGGCACCGGCGCGCTGAAGTCGCTGGCCGGTTGCTTCGGCTTCTCCGGCGACGATGTCGAAAAGCCCTGCCGTGTATTGTCGGGCGGCGAGAAGGCGCGGCTGGTCATGGCCAAGATGCTCTTCGACCCGCCCAACTTCCTGGTGCTCGACGAGCCGACCAACCATCTCGACATGGCGACCAAGGAGATGCTGGTCGAGGCGCTGGCGGACTTCGAGGGTACCATGCTGTTCGTCAGCCACGACCGCCACTTCCTGGCCGCGCTCTCCAACCGGGTGCTGGAACTGACGCCGGAGGGCGTGCACCAGTATGGCGGCGGCTACACGGAATATGTTTCCTCGACGGGCAAGGAGGCGCCGGGGTTACACCCGGGCTGATTTTTAGGAGCATTGTCGGCAAGGGCCGGCCTCGTTCGTCGTTCCTGGGTCGGCAGCCCCGAACGAGGAGACGGACATGCGTGTAATAGTGCTGGTGAAGGCGACGGTGGACAGCGAGAACGGCTTCGTTCGAGGTCCCGAAGCGTCGGCCATGATGGAGGCCATGGGCCGGTTCAATGAGGAACTGGAGAAGGCGGGCATCCTGCGGGCCGCCGACGGACTCAAGCCGACTTCCGAGGGCAAGCGGATTGCCTTCGACGGCGCGGAGCGGACGGTGGTCGCCGGACCTTTTTCGCCGGCCCACGATCAGGTTGCAGGCTTCTGGCTCTGGGAGGTCCGCGACATGGACGAGGCGATCGCTTGGGTGAAGCGCTGTCCCAATCCCATGCCCGGGCCGAGCGAGATCGAGATCCGGCCGCTTTACGAACCTTCCGACTGGGCCTGAGGCCAACGCCGGCCGCGGCGCACTCAGTTTGGCCATCTTCTTGCGTTGACTGTCGACCGTGCGGAATCGCTGTCATTGACGGTTAAGGAACCGCGACGATGGTACGGGGCCGTTTTGGCGTACCCAGGCACGGGAGATGGTTGGCGATGCGTATAGCGATGATCGGTTCCGGGTACGTGGGGTTGGTGTCTGGGGCCTGCTTCGCTCACTTCGGGCACGATGTTTTCTGCGTGGACAAGGATGCGGGGAAGATCGATCGGCTGCTGAAGGGCGTGATGCCGATCTACGAGCCCGGGCTCGACAAGCTCGTCGCTGACAATGTGGAGGCGGGTCGTCTCAAGTTCGGCACCGATCTGGCGGCCGCGGTGGGCGATGCGGATGCGGTGTTCATCGCGGTGGGGACGCCGACGCGGCGGGGCGACGGTCATGCAGACCTGACGTACGTGTACGCGGCGGCAGCGGAGATCGCGCGGGCGATCCGAGGCTACACGGTGGTGGTGACGAAGTCGACGGTGCCGGTGGGAACGGGTCGCGAGATCGCACGGATCATCGGGGAGGCGCGTCCGGTGGGCGAGTTCGACGTGGCGTCGAACCCGGAGTTCCTGCGCG
>JAGNNA010000102.1 GCA_017990895.1 Reyranella sp. | reverse complement strand
GGGTAGCGGGGTCCGGACCGGTGGCGCAGCCTGCTATCAGCGACAGAGCGAGGACGGCCACCAGCCTCGCTAGTGAGAGAGAAGCACGCATCGGCCGCCCGAGAGCAGTTCGCTCGTGATTCCACCGAGCGTCCAGCGTCCCTGGCGATTGTGTCCGTATGCGCCGGCGACGATCACGTCGGCATCGTATGTCTGTGCCAGGCCCGAGAGCTGGGACGCGTTCGCCAGTTCCGCCGCGACCACTTTCTCTTCCGCCGTGATGCCGTGCCGGGCCAGCCAGCGCGATACCCGCGCGACGCTCTGCCAGGCCGCGGCATGCTCGTCCGCCGCGTGGATTTCGACGACGAGGACGTTCCTGGCCTTGGCCAGCAGCGGCAGCGCATCTAAGACGGCCCGCCGCGCCTCGCGTGTATCCTTCCATGCCACGAGGATGCGGTCGAACTTCGCGGTGCGGGAGGCTTCCGGCACCAACATGACCGCCCGCCCCGCCTGCATCACCAGTTCGCACAGGTCGGGCTGCCGCGTCGCATCGTGCGGTTCGCCCATCTTGGGCACGCCGGCGACGAGGATATCGGCCGCAGCGGACTCGCGCGCCAGGCGCTCGGAAAGCGGCTCGATGCTGCTCTCGCCCTGCCAGTCGGCGGCATGGTCGTTCTTCGCGGCGATCGCCCGGAAGTCCGCTTCCGACGCCTTGAGATGCCGCTCGATCTGCCGGCGGTCCTCCTGGAACAGTGCCGCGGGGACCGAATAGTCGCCGCAGATGCAGTGGATCGGACGGCAATATGCCCGCGCCAGGAGCGTGGCATCGAACTGCCGCGCAAGCACGATCGCCGCGCGGGCCACACCCTGGCAATCGCGACCGGGCGACAGCGCCGCCATGACGACCCGGTATGTCATCGTCCCGCCTCCCGACCCGTCAGGTCGGGGGGCACGTTCGGGTGCCACTGACCGCCCGGCATGGCGTGGAAGTGATGCCTCACGGCCGCCCAGGCGGCGCGGCTGGCATGTTCCTCGCGCCCGGCGTCGCCGGCATGCAGGGCCCAGGTTTCGTTGAAGGCCTCCCGATAGAGGTCCTGCGCCCGCGGCGGAAGCTGCTGGCGAACCGAGATCGGCAGGTTGGCGTTGGAGATGTAGAGCATGACGATCGCGACCCGTTTGGTGGGAGCGCTCGACCATGGCCGCGCCGGCACCGCGATGCCTTGACCTATCTCAATTTAGGGAGCGTCAGTTGCGCAGGCTGTGCCGCCACCATGGCTTCAACGCCTCCAGACAGAGGATGAGGCAGAGGGTCGCCAGCAGCGATACGCCGAGATCGTCGGCGTGCAGCGGGCCGAACCGGAAGAGATCCATCGCCGGAGGCCAGGTGAGCGCGAGCGTCAGCACGCCGGCGACCAGTGACAGAAGGAACCACAGGAAGAAGTTCGGCCGTCTCAGGGCCACCGACAACGACGACGAAAAGGAGCGATTGACGACGATCAGCCCGACATTGATCAGAACGAGCGAGGTGAACATGAGGGCGCGCAATTCGTCGGCTGGCATGTCCCGGCCGAGACCCACCACCAGCACGACGGCGAGCGCCACGAGCGCCAGGCCGCCTTGCGCGAGGCTGAAAACCATCATCGGGGGCGACAGCAACCGGCTGTCCGCGGCCCTCGGCGGCCGCTGCATCAGGTCCCGCTCTTCCGTCTCGGCCTCGAAGGCGATCGAGCAGACCGGATCGATGACCATCTCCAGGAAAGCGATGTGTATGGGGCTGAGCATGAACGGCAGGCCGAACAGCAGCGGCAGCAGCGCCAGGCCAGCGATGGGGATGTGCACCGCCACGATGTAGGCGCTCGCCTTCCGGAGATTGTCGTAGATGCGGCGTCCCAGGCGAATGGTTCGCACGATCGAGCCGAAATCGTCGTCGAGAAGGACGATGGCGGACGCTTCCCGCGCGACATCGGTGCCGCGGCCTCCCATCGCCACGCCGATATGCGCGGCCCGGAGCGCTGGTGCGTCGTTCACCCCATCGCCCGTCATCGCCACGACCTCGCCGTCGGCCTTGAGGGCCTGCACGAGACGCAGCTTCTGCTCCGGCATGATGCGGGCGAACACGCTGGTCGTGCGGATGGACTCGCGCAGCGCGGCGTCGTCCAGACTCTCGAGGGAACGTCCGTCGATGGTCCTGCCGGCGTCGAGGCCCGCCCGCCCGGCGATTACCTGCGCCGTGGCCGGATAGTCTCCGGTGATCATGACGACCCTGATCCCGGCCGAGTGGCATTCGCCAATCGCCGCCGGCACGTTCTCGCGCAACGGATCGGTGAAGCCCACCAGGCCGAGGAACTCGAGATCGAAACCCGTCTGCTCGTCCGGCAAGGGGCCGTCCGGAATCTGCCCCCGGGCGACGCCCAGGACGCGCACGCCTTCGCGGGCCATGTCCTCGACCGCGCGGTGCAGCCATGCCTGACCCGCCGCATCGAGCCGGCAGAGCGTTCCAACCGCCTCGGGCGCGCCCTTCGTCGCGACGCGCCGGCCGCCGTCCCCGTCCCGCCAGACATGGCTCATGGCCAGCAGCGTCGGCTGCAGACTGTAGCGACGCACGAGTTCGCCCCCCGTCGTGGGGCTGGCCTGGGCTGCGATGGCCTTTTCCATCGGGTCGGAGGGCTCGGGCGAACTGGCGCGCCGTGCGGTCTCGATCAGGGCCGCGACCTCGGCATCGGGCTTGCCCTGTGCGGCCCGCCATGTCGTCCCGGGCGTGCGAACCTCCGCCAGGGTCATGCGGTTCTGGGTCATCGTGCCGGTCTTGTCGGAGCACAGGACCGTTGCGGCGCCGAGCATCTCGATCGCGGAGGCGCGGCGCGTCAGGACCCGCACGCGCGACAGGCGCCACGCGCCCATGACCATGAAGGCCGTGAGCACGAGGGGAAATTCCTCCGGCAGGAGAGACATGCCGATCGCGATCCCGCCGAGCACCCCCTGCAGCCAGTCGCCCTGCACGATGCCGATCAGGAGCACGACGGCTAGGCTGGCGGCGATCCCCACAGCGGCAAAGATCCGGACGAGTCGCCGCGTTTCCACCTGCAGACGCGGCGGCTCCGGCCTGATCGCCTTCAACGACTGGCCGATGCGGCCAAGTTCGCTGTTCGGCCCGGTCGCCCGAACCACCGCAACGCCCTCGCCATGGACGGCCAGGGTTCCTGAATAAAGATACGAAGTGTTCTCGCCACCGGGGCGCGCCATGGCGGCCCCCGTGTCGCCGGCACTCTTGCTGACGGGAACCGACTCGCCGGTGAGAAGCGATTCGTCGACGACGAGGCTGCTGGCCGACATGACGACCGCATCAGCGGGAATGCGGTCTCCTTCGAGCACCACGATCGTGTCGCCCCGCACCACCTCCCGGCCCGGGATGCGTCGCCGCTCGCCGTCGCGGATGACCAGGGCGCGCGGGCTCGCCTGATCGCGCAAGGCCGCCAGCACGCGCTCGCTGCGGGTTTCCTGCACGACCGTGATCAGGACGGACAAGGTCGCGAAGGCGAGCAGTACGATCGCCTCGCCGACATCGCCCAGCAGCAGGTAGATGGCGCCCGCCGCGAGCAGCAGCGAGAACATCGGCTCCCGGAGCACGTCAACGACGATGCGCAGAACGCCCCGACCATCGCCCAGGGGGAGTTCATTGAAGCCCTCTTCCCGCAGGCGGGCCCGCGCGGCCGCCTGCGAGAGTCCCGCCTGCCACGAGGCGCCCGCCGTCCCGGTCTCAGAAGGTGTCACGACTCATCTCCCGGACGAGGGCTCCGTGGGTGCGGACCGTCGCGGTTCGCCCAGCTGATCGACCGCGAGCAGCAGGACGCCCACCCGGCTGGCCGACGAGGCCCACTCCGCCAGACGCGGATAGTTGTCGACCAGCCAGTTGAACGCAATCTGCACGGCCGCAAACGCCGCGGCGGCCTGGGTGACCTCGCCGAGCGACAGGGAACCGTCGATGTACTTGGGCACGGACAGGATGAGGCCGATGATGGGCGCGAGCAGCGTATTGCCGGACGATACCAGAGTGGTCCGGACGTGCTGGCCACACAACGACCGCCAGGTCCGCAGCACCTCGTCGAGCGCGAAGCTCACGCTTCCCGCCTGAGTCCCGGCTCCCGCGGAACCAACCGGCGCCGCGCGAAGCCGCGTGACCGCGAACTTGAGCTCCGACTCGGCCTGGTTCTTCCGCTCGATGACATGCGCCATGCGCCGGCCGGCGAACAACATGATCCCCGTCGTCAGCATGGCGTAGGCGATGCTGGCGAACACCAGGTAACCCGGCAATTCCAGGCCGAGGCGCGCAGGCCCGATGGCGATCGCACCTCCGACGGTCCAAAGCACCACGACGAAGGTCGCGGCGGTCAGGACCGAGGAAAGCAGGCCGGTCACGAGATCGATGGGCGCATCGGTGGCGATGCGCGCATCCTCGGCGATGCGGTATTCCGCGAGCTGGGGTTCGTCACTCCCGGCCTCGAGGCGCCGGTAGTTGCCGTTCTCGAGCCACAGCCCGACCAGGTGCGCGGTCAGCCAGCCGCGCCACCTCCGCTGGAAGGTCATCCGCGCCCAGACGGCGAAGGCGGCGAGGAAGATGCTGCAGGCCGCAAGACCGGGCAAAAGATAGGTCTGGTGACGGATTCCGGCGCCGTTGCGCTTTTCCAGCGCATCGAAGAAGTCACGATTCCAGATGTTGAGCCTGTACTGCACCAGCAGCTGCGCCACGACGCAGAGGATGAGCAGGCCGATCAGGGTCCATGGCAGCCATGCCCCCTTGCCGCGGCCGAAGCCCATTGCGCTGTGCCAGAAGCGCCCGAGCGGCCGCGGCCCGACGGCCGAGACGCCATCGTCGGTCCTCATCCGTCTGCACGCGACGCCAGCGCCGCCAGGCCAAGGAAGGTCGGCTCCGGCCGTACGATGACGGCGGTGGGGATTTGCCGGACGTAGTCGGCGAAGCGGCCCTTGGCGGCGAACCGCGTGCGGAACGAAGACTCCCGAAGAACGGGGACGATGTGGGGCGCAATCCCTCCGCCGATCAGCACCCCACCGCGGGCGGCGAAGGCGAGCGCCATGTCGCCTGCAAACGATCCGAGAAAGCCGCAGAACAGCTCGAGGGCGGCAGCGTGGCGGGGATTGGTACCATACAGCGCACCCCGGACGATCTCCTCCGGTGTCGGCGTTCCCGGCGCTTGGCCGTCCTGCGCCGCCAGCACGGCGTGAAGGTTGACCAGCCCGGCGCCGGACAGGACGCGCTCGGCTGAGACGTGAGCGAAGCGCCGGCGCAGCATCTCCAGGATCGCGACATCGCCTGCGTCGCTCGCCGCAAGCGTCGCGTGCCCGGCTTCGCTGGCAACGGCGCGCGGAGCCATACCGGGAAGATGGCAGGAGAGGCCGAGACCAGTGCCCGGCGCGATCACGAGGACGGGCTCGCCCATGACGGCGCTTCCCTCGCCGACCGCCACGACGTCGTCAGCGCCGAAATGCGGCACGGCCCAGGCCAGCGCCGCGAGGTCGTTGACCAGACGGACCGACCGGAGATGCAGCGCCTGCCGCAGAATTTCGGCGTCGAGCGTCCACGGGGCATTGGTGAGTTTGCAGCGGCCGCCCGAGACGGGACCGGCCGCGGCAATCACCGCCCGGTCCACGACAGTACCCTCCGGCTGACCGTTGAGAAAGTGATGCGCGGCATCATGCATGCTGGCATAGGCGCCGGTGCGCAGCGATTCGATCGGTCCGACCCGCCCGTCAGCGAGCAAGGCAAAGCGGGTGCGCGTCCCCCCCACATCGGCGAGGAGGCAGTTCACGACACGCCACCGCGGACCTGGGCGGCAATGGTCGCCTTGTACCAGCGGGCCGAGGCCTTGGGGATGCGGCGCTGAGTCGGGTAATCGACGCGGACGAGGCCGAAGCGACTGGCGTAGCCGGCGCCCCATTCGAAATTGTCGAGCAGCGACCAGACGAAGTAACCGCGCACGTCGGCGCCATACATGACGGCTTCCTCGAGCGCATCGATATAGCGGCTCAGATAGTCCACTCGCTCGACGTCGTTGACGCCCCCCTTTGCATCGCCGCTTTCCTCCGCGCCCGCACCATTCTCCGTCACATAGATGGGCAGACGATAGCGGTCGCAGGCGTCGAGCAACGTGTCCCTGAAGCCGTCCGGATCGATCTGCCAACCGATCGGAGACCTGGGGACGTTGGCTGGCGCATCGCTCCAGGCGAAGCCCAGGCGGGACGCGGCGTCGGCCCGCGCGTAGATCGGCGAATAATGGTTGATGCCGAGCCAGTCGATGGGACGCTGGATCCGGTCCATGTCGCCCGCCTGGACGAACGGCGCGATGCGCCCGGCCAGCACGGCGGGATAGGCGCCGCGAATCTGCGGGTCCGCAAAGGCGCGGTTCCAGTACTCGTCCAGCAGGGCGGCCGCCGCACGGTCGGCGGGCGTCGGATCGACCGCCCTCACCGGCTGCAGGTTGCAGATGGTCCCGAGCGACGCGCCGGGAAGGTAGGCCCGAAGCACGTCGATCGCCGCCCCATGCGCCAGGTTCACGTGATGGATCGCGGCGTGATGCTGCGCGGCATCGTCCACCGCCGGCGGATGCCAGCCGAAGGCGTAGCCGAACAGTGTGAAGACCCCCGGCTCATTGAAGGTCGCGAACCGCTTCACCCGGTCGCCCAGCCGGCTCGCCACCAGGCGGGCATAGTCGGCGAACCAGCCCGCGCTGTCGCGACTAGCCCAGCCGCCGCGATCCTGCAGCGCCTGCGGAAGGTCCCAATGGTACAGGCAGACCCAGGGCTCGATGCCCGCCGCAAGCAGCTCGTCGACGAGCCGGTCGTAGAAGGCGATTCCGCGCTCGTTCACGGCTCCCTGCCCCTCCGGCAGCACGCGCGGCCAGGCGACCGAGAAGCGATAGGCCCTCACGCCCATGTCGCGCATCAGCGCAACGTCCTCGGCGTAGCGATGATAGTGATCGCAAGCGACGTCGCCGGTGTCGCCATTGGCGATCCGTCCGGGTTGGTGGGAGAAGTCGTCCCAGACGCTGGGACCGCGACCCTCTTCCTGCGCTGCGCCCTCGATCTGATAAGAGGAGGTCGAGACGCCCCACAGGAAGTCGGGACGCAGCAGGCGCCTCCCCGGTGGCGAGGGCACGGCCCGGCCATCGAAGCCGGAAGGAGGACTGACCATCGGAGCGCTCTGCGTTAGGGTGTGAGGGCGACCTTGAGCACCCCGTCGCGCTGATGCGCGAACAGGTCGTAGGCCTGCTCGACGTCGGCGAGCTTGAAGCGATGCGTCACCAGCGCGCCCAAGTCGGCGCGCCCCGCCGCGATGACGTTCATCAGCCGGCGCATGCGCTCCTTGCCTCCCGGACAGAGCGAGGTGACGATCCTGTTGTCACCGAGGCCCGCCGTGAAGGCATCGAGTGGAATGCGCAGGTCCGAAGAATAGACGCCGAGGCTCGACAGCGTACCCCCCGGCCGCAGCACACGAAGCGCGTTCTCGAAGGTCTGCTGCGTGCCCAGCGCCTCGATTGCGACATCCACACCGCGGCCCGCCGTGAGTTCGCGAATCGCCGCCACCGGATCGCCCTTCTTGAAGTCGACGACATGGTCGATCCCCAGCTTTCGGGCGACGGCCAGCCGTTCCGGCACCGTGTCGACCCCGATCACCGTGGTCGCCCCCATCAGCCGGGCGCCCAACGCCGCGCAGAGACCGATCGGTCCCAGAGCGAAGACCGCCACGATGTCCCCGATCTGGACGCTGCCGCTTTCGGCGCCGGCGAAGCCGGTCGACATGATGTCTGGACACATCAGCACCTGCTCGTCGGTGAGGTTCGACGGCACCGGCGCGAGATTCGTCATCGCATCCGGCACGAGCACGAATTCCGCCTGACAGCCGTCGATCGTGTTGCCGAAGCGCCAGCCTCCCGCGGGCTTGAAGCCGTGCCGCGTTCCAGGGCCATCCTGCGAATGCGCGCCGCAGAGACAGGCATAGCTGTGACCGCTCGGGGTGATGGCGCCCGCGATCACGCGCTGGCCTTCCTTGTAGCCTTTGACCTGCGATCCCAGCTTCTCGATGATCCCGACCGGCTCGTGGCCGACGATCAATCCCCTCGCGACAGGGTATTCTCCACGAAGGATGTGCACGTCGGTGCCGCAGATCGTCGTCGTGCTGATCCGCACGAGCGCATCCAGCGGACCGACATCGGGCACCGGTCGCGACTCAAGGACGATCCGGCCCGGCTCGGCAAACACTGCCGCCATCATCTTTGGCATGGGCTCCTCCGTTGTTCGCCGTCACGGTAGTCACGACGGGCCGGCGGGGATTTGATGTGCCTCAAGTCATCACGCCTCCGCCCGTCGATTCTTGATCTGGATCATGTTGTGCCGGGCGAGCGCTGGTAAACTAAAAAAATGATCAGGCAATGGACCGTACTGTCGATCCTGTCGTGCGTGCTCTGCACGGTCGTCGTCGAGGCGGCCCGCGCGCAAGGCTACGAGGCCTTCTATCGGAAGTGCTACGAGGATGCGGCATCCGAACAGGTGATCATCAGTTGCACGACCGTCATCTCGCGCGGGCTGGTCGACAGGAACGACCTGGCCACGGCCTACAAGAATCGCGGCGACGCCTACAATGACAAGGGCGAGTACGAGCAGGCCCTGGCGGACTACGCCCGGGCGATCGAGACCAATCCTCAGGACGCGGAGGCGTTCAACGGTCGGGGTACGACCTATATCGCCCAGGAACGCTACAGGTTGGCGGTCGACGACTTCGACCAGGCCATCCGGATAAATCCCTCGAGCGCCGTCACTTTGGGGAACCGGTGCTTCGTAAGGGCTGTCCTGGGGGAACTCGAACAGGCCCTGTCGGACTGCAACGAGGCTCTACGAATCAAGCGGAATTACCCCGCTGCTTACGCGTCTCGCGCAATCACCTACCTGAAGCTGAAGCGTTACGACGACGCCATCGCAGACTACACGTCGCTACTCAGGAGCCAGCCCGACAATCCCTACGCGCTGTTCGGCCGGGGCATGGCAAGGCGCATGAAGGGAGATGCGCGAGGCGGCGACGGGGATGTCGCGGCGGCGAAATCGATCAGGCCTGACATCGCCGAACACATGGGCAGGCTCGGGATCCCGCCCGGGGAGTCCCGATAGCTACGGAGTCGTCCGGCCGAGCCAGTAGCCCACCGCCAGGAGCAGGCCGCCGACCGCCGCCGCGAACCATCCGATCAACCAGAGCAAGGCCTCCGCCTGCAGGTTCGGCCATGAGGCCAGTGCCAGCCCGAACAGAAGCGCGCCCAGCCCGTCAATCACCAGTATCCAGTTGCCGTCGACCGCCTTGCGCAACTCGAGCGCGGCCCAGACCTGCATCGCACCGGTCGCGATCGCCCAGAGGGCGATGATCCCGACCAGGTGCACGACGACCTCGTCGAGCGCAAACAGGGTGCCGCCGGCACAGACCAGTCCGGCTGCGCCGATCAAACCCAGCCAGAGACGGGGTGCGCCGCTTCTCCCACGGATCGCGGCCGTCACAGCGAGAACGCCATCCACGAACGAGTAGCCGCCCCAGAGCATCGCCAGACCTGGAATGGTGAGCTTGGGCCAGAAGAACACGACGAAGGCAAAGAGCAACGCCGCCATGCCGCGCAGAAACAGCAATCTCGCATAGGCGGATGCCGCGACCTCGAAGGCGTCTGCCTCGGAGTCCGTCGAGACCTGACTTCGCAGTTTGTTCATGAACGCTTTCCAGGAGGACGCCGCCGCTAGCCATTGATACTGCCGTTCTCGATCGGGAGGCAATTCAACCGGCAAAGACCATAGGAACCCGTGATCCAGATCAAACAGGCGAGTCAGCCGTGACTGTAAGTTTGATCTAAAGCATGGAGAGCAAAACTCCCATGAATTTGCTATACAGGTGCTGCTGCCTTGGAGAGTTCAGCGTGTGGTATCGATTTCGCTGCCTGAATGGAACAAGGAACGACTGAAATGGGCTCCGGACGGGCGTTGATCACGCTGTGGTTGGTCGGCAGCGCCATGTCGTGGATCGGCTGGATGCTCTTCATCCGCATGTCATGCGTTCGGCAGGTCGACGGGCGCCTGTTGTGCCAGACGGAGCGGACATGGCTCACCTTCCTATCACGCTCGGCGAGAGACCCTCTCGAGGTCGCCTTGATGGGACTGATACCGTCGTTGTTGGTTCTGATCGTCGGTATCGCACTCTTCCGGGTGATGTGCCGTTCGTGAGCCAACCCAATCGCCAAGACCATCGAATGACGGAGAAATCCATGAAGCGATTGATCGCCCTGCTGATCGTGCTCCTGCCACTGCCTGCGGTGGCGCAGGGCCCCGACTATGGCGCAGCCTTGGCCCAGCGCTGGTGCATGGCGTGCCACATCGTCGAGCCCGCGCCCAGGACAGCCAGCGCAAATGGCATTCCGAGCTTCTCGGCCATTGCAGCCAAGCCGGAAACCAACGCCGAGCAGCTCAAAGCCTATCTCTCGACGGGACACACGCGCATGCCCGACTTCTCCCTCAGCAACCGGGAACGCCAGGCTCTGGTCGACTACATCCTGAGCCTTCGCTAACTGGGCGCCGGGCGCCCGGGGGCCGAGGCGAGGTTAGCCGAGAAGCTGGGTCGTCTGCTGGGCCTCGGGCGTCGCGCCGCTCACGGTCACGCTCGCGACGAGCCGCGCGAGGCGGTTGGCTTCCTGGGCGTAGTCCTCGAGCGCGCGAACGCCCCAGGCCCCGTGAGCCTGCCAGGCGCTCGCCGGGTCACGCGCGGACAGCAGCGTCAGGCATGTCGAGACATTGTCCTTCAGGCGGCGTTCGGCGAACTGCGAGAGTTCGCTCTGCCAAGCGGCGCCGACGGCGGCCCATTCCTCGAAGCAATCGGCATAGGTCGAGAGCGCCGCATTCACCATCTCGCTCGCCGGCAGCGACTCAACGCTCGGCAGCTTGTTCGTATGCACGTCGTTCATCTTACCCTCCGCTTCCGGCGCGAACTCTAGGCGCGCATGAAGATCGGGCCGTTGATCTGCATCAACCCGAGCTGAACTTGATTCAGATCAACGCTCCTGCGGTCTCCGTGCCGTAGGCTGGAACATGCGGAGAAACCCTTTCCGCGTCCCCAGGAGACAAGCGATGAACGCGTATGCTGCAGCCCTCGCGGCGGCGCTGTTCTTTCTTCCCGTTGGTCTTTCGGCTCAGGCGCAGACCTCACCAAAGGGAGTAAACGTGGGGTCCCTGACCTGCACGGTTGCCGGTGGCGTCGGATTCGTCTTCGGGTCTTCGAAGGACCTCGACTGCATCCTCGCGAAAGCCGACGGCACTGCCGAGCACTACACCGGCACCATCAAGAAGTACGGAGTCGATCTCGACTTCACCAAGCAGGGCCATGTCGTGTGGCTGGTCTTCGCCCCGGGCCAGGTCGCGAAGGGCGCGCTTGCAGGCGACTATGTCGGTCCGACGGCGAGTGCCTCGGTCGGCGTGGGCGCGGGCGCCAACGTCCTGATCGGTGGTGGCAACAAGCAGGTCAGCCTGCAGCCGGTCAGCGTCGAGGGCAATGTGGGCCTCAACGTCGCCGGCGGACTGGCCGAGGTCACGCTCAAGGCAGCCAAGTAGACCCGGCAAATTCGAAACAGGATGCGTCCGGCGGTTCCGGTCGTGTCCTGCTTCGGCCTTCGATCAGGATCGACCGCCATTTCCCAGCACACGACGCAGCTGTTGCAGGAGCCGGTGCCGGGCGGCATCGTCGGGCGCAGCCTGCAGGGCCCCGCGTATATCGAGCAGCATCTGCGCATAGTCGTTGTGCCAATCGCGCCGCGCGTTCGCGGCCTCGGGCGGAAGACGCGGCATTCCGTCCGCCGCAGGAGTCGCCCGCCAGCGCCCGTCGCGATGGACGAACACGAAATGCTCGTCGAGGGTCGGCGCGACGATGCTGCTCCGGTCGACACCGGCGGCCACGAGCCCGTCGGAGAGGCCATCGATCCCTTCCGGCTCTCCGTGCACGAGCATGAGGGTACCGAGACCGTCCAGCAACGGCCTGCACCAGGCGACCAGTTCCTCGCGATCGGCATGCCCCGAATAGGAGTCGATCGACCGGATGCGCGCCCTGACACCTATTTCCTCACCATGGATGCGCACCTGCGCGGCACCGCCCCGGATCAGCGCCCCCAGCGTGCCAGGCGCCTGGTACCCCACGAAGAGGATGGTGGAGTCCGTTCGCCAGAGATTGTCCTTGAGATGATGCTTGACCCGTCCGGCGTCGCACATGCCGGAGCCGGCCAGGATGATCGCGCCACCGTGGACACGCCCGATGGCGCGGCTCTGATCGACGGTCTCGCTCAACCGGAACTCTCCGCCGCTGAACGCATGTCCCCCCTCTGAGCGGCTCAGCGAAGAGCGATGGGTCCTGAACACCTCGGTGGTCCGGCCGGCCAGCGGTGAATCGAGGAAGACCTGCGCGCCCTGCAGCTTCCCGCGGCGCTTCAGCTCCGCGATATCCTCCAGGATCTCCTGTGTGCGCTCGACCGCGAAGACCGGCACGATGACATTGCCGCCGGCGGCCAGGCCGGTCTCCAGTTCGCGACCCAGGACGGCCCTGCGAGCGGCCTCCGAAATGGGTTCGCGGGAACGGTTGCCGTAGGTCGACTCGACCAACGCGACATCGGCGCGCCCGGGCCGCGCGGGATCGGGCTGCAGGGCCTTGTCCAGGGGGCCCACGTCACCGGAAAAGACGAGTCGGAGCGGGCGCGGTGCGGCGTCGACCTCGATCTCGAAAAAGGCACTGCCGAGAATGTGGCCGGCATTGCGCATCCGGGCCCGCACGCCGGGCAGCGGCTCAAACCAACGATCATAAGGCTGTGCTTCGATGAAGGAGAGCGAGGCCTCGGCATCGGCACGCGTATAGATCGGCACGACCGCAGGCTCGGCCCGGCGCGCGTTGCGGCGGTTCAGGCGCTCGACGTCGTATTCCTGGATGGCGCCGGCATCGGGCAGCAGCCAGCGAAGCAGGTCGCGCGTCGCTTCGGTCGCGAACGCCCGGCCCTGGAATCCGCCGAGGGTCAGCTTGGGGAACAAGCCGGTGTGATCGATATGGGCGTGGGTGAAAAGCACCGTGGCGATCTCCGCCGGTGCGAAGGGAAAGGCCCTGTAATTGAGGGCGCGCAATGACTTCGGCCCCTGGAACATGCCGCAATCGACGAGAAGCGTCCCGCGCGGCGTCACCAGCCGGTGACAGGAGCCCGTGACAGTACCGGCGGCTCCATGGATATGCAGCGACAGACTCATCCGCGCCTTCCGATCGTCATGCCATCCCCGGCCGCGGCGAGCTGGGTGGCGAAGCGAAAGTCGGCCTCGAAGGCGGCATGGATCCGGTAGAGCGGCTCGCCCCGCTCCACGGGATCACCGATCGCCTTGAACAGATCGACACCCGCACCTTTGTCCATCGGCGCACCGGCGAGGCGGGCGACGCGCGCCAGGCGAAGGCAGTCGATCGCCGTCACGACCCCGTCCTCGGTCGCCGGGACGTCATGAGTGAGCGTGCCGAGGCTGGTCGCGTGCGGGGGAGCCCCCTGGGCGGCCATCAGCCGTCGCATCTTCGAGAGCGCCGCGCCGCTGTGCAGCAGCTCACGAGCCCGAACGATTCCCTGGCCACCGCGCAGCGCGGGATCGAACTCGAGGACGTGGCCGGCCAGCAGCACGGCACGCTCCTCCAGGTCGCGCGGCGCATCGGGATGCCGCTCCAGCACCCGCATGACGTCGCGGGCCTCGAGCCACGGGCCGATGCCGCGGCCGATCGGCTGGCTGCCGTCGGTCGCGACGACGGTCGTGCTGATACCGATCTGGTCGGACACATACTCGAAGAGCTTGCGCAGCCGGACGAAGCGCTCGCGGTCCCGCAATTTGGCCGTCGGTCCGACCGGCAGATCGAGGACGAGGTGCGTGGATCCGGCCGCCAGCTTCTTCGAGAGGATCGAGGCGACCATCTGTTCCGGCGTGTCGATGGCCAGCGGCCGTTCCACGGAGATCAGGACATCGTCCGCCGGAGACAGGTTGGCATGGCCGCCCCACACCAGGCCGCCTTTCTCGGCGGCCACGATTTCGTGGATCTCGTCCGAGCCGACATCGACCCTCGCCAGCACTTCGCTC
>JAGNNA010000446.1 GCA_017990895.1 Reyranella sp. | reverse complement strand
GCACGGTATAGCCTTCCTTGCGCAGCAGGATCGACAGGTACTGGCACATGGAATCTTCATCATCAACAACCAGGATGCGGCCCAGAGGCATGGGAGCTCTCCTCGGTGGTGGCCCAGCGGCCGGGCGGAATGCAGCACTGGGAGCGATATCGACCGCATTCCGCTCTGCTTTATGATCTTTTCACTGTTTTTTGCACTTCTGTGAGCATTGTGCCCGCGCAAGGGTCGGAAGCGGGCGATTCGCCCGCTGGCGGGCGGAAGATCCTGCCGGGAGGGGTCAGACGGCGAGCGGCTCTTCGGTGGGTTGCAGCGCCGGTGCGGTTGCCGCCGTGGCGCCGGTCGCCTCGCCGGGCAGGGCGGCGCGCGGCCAGCGGACCCGGAAGATGGCACCGCCGCCGGGCGCGTCCTCGGCCCGGACGGTGCCCCCGTGCCCGGCCGCGATGCGCGCAACGACCGACAGGCCCAGCCCGGTGCCGCCTTCCTTGGTCGTCTTGAACGGCAGGAAGAGGTTGTCGCGGATGTCGGCCTCGATGCCGGGGCCGTCGTCGGTGACCGTCAGTTCGAAAGTCTCGCCGCCTTCGACCAGGTACAGCGCCACGCGCAGGCGCCCCTGGTAGCGCATCGCCTCGCAGGCGTTGATGGCCAGGTTCAGGGCGAGCTGGGTCAGCTGGCCGGGGTCGGCCGTCAGTTCGAGATCGGGCGGCGTCACTTCAGCGGTGATGCGCACGTCGCCGCGCGCAGCAGCGACATGCTGCCGCACCAGCAGCAGCATCTCGTCGCGGAATGACGAGGCCGCGAAGCGCCGCCTCGCCACCGGTCGCATGCGCGAGTAGCCGAGGAAGTCGTTGATGATCGAGTTGACCCGGTTGCTCTCCTTCAGCACGAGCTCGAACAACTGGCGCTGGTAGCCCTCCAGCTCGAGCTCGCCCGAGAGCATTTCCACCGAGCCGCGGATGCTCGCCAGCGGATTGCGGATCTCGTGCGCGATGCTCGCCGCCAGTTCACCGATGGCAGCCAGTCGATCGGTCTCGCGACGCCGCGCGACGAGTTCCTTCTCCTGCGTCAGGTCGGTGAATACGGCCACCGCGCCGGTCACCTCGCCGCGAGCGCCGGTCACATGGCTGACGTTGAGCCCGATGGGAACCGCGTGTCCACGCCTGACCAGAGAAATCTCGCCGCGGGCCACGGGCGCCCCGCCGGCGGCAACCGGCAGGATGACCTGCGCCAGCGCGTCGAGGCCTCCGTCGACGAGGGTTCCGAGCGGGGCCCCGAGCAGTTGCGTGTCCTCGTAGCCGAGGATGCGGCAGCAGGCCGGGTTGGCCCGCGTGATGAGACCGCGCGTGTCGACGGTCAGCAGTCCGCTGCGCAGGCAGTCGAGGATGTCGCGCACTTCGCGCCGCGCCTGCTCGGCCTGGCGCTGGCTGCGGGCGTGCTCGCGCCGCCTCCGCTCCAGGCGCTCCGAGAGATCGCCGCTGATCATACCGACGACGACGAACAGCGACATGTGCAGCGCCGTGATCAGCACTGGCCAGCCCGAATGGAAATCGAGGCCGGCCTGGCCGCCGGCCGCGAGCCAGCCCAGGGCCAGCCCGAAGTGGCCGCCGCCCACCAGCGTCGCCGCGGTGCCCGCGATGGCCAGGGCCCAGCGCCGGTCCAGGTAGTAGGCTGCGAACATGATGGGGACGCAGAATGCCAGCGGGATCGCGGAGTACGGGCCTCCGGTGAAGTGCACCAGCAGCCCCAGCGCCACCGTATCGGCGGCGATCTGCAGCACCAGCAGGGGACGTTGCGGCGCCCCCGCCACCGAGGCGGCCCAACTGACGGCCAGCGACGTGCCCAGAAGGCCGAGGGCGGCCAGCACGCCGGGTCGCGAGACCTCGGCCACGCCGACAAGCCCCGCCACCGCCGTGATGACCGCCAGGACGGACGCCATCAGCAGTCGCCACCGCAGAAGCCGGGCGGCCGGGTCCCGACGCCCGCCATCTTCGGCCGGCGCCGCGGCCCGGCCGCCGCGATCGTACTCCGACAAGGTCAGCCCCCCACCACGCTCGACATCTTGAACATGGGCAGGTACATGGCCACGAGCATGCCGCCGACCATCGTGCCCATGACGACGATCATGATCGGCTCGATGGCCGCGGTCAGGGCGTCGACGGCCGCGTCGACTTCGTCGTCGTAGAAGTCGGCGATCTTCGCCAGCATCTCGTCGAGGGCGCCGGTCTGCTCGCCGATACCGATCATCTGCACGACCATCGGCGGGAACACGCCGCTCTCGCGCAACGGCTGGGCGATCGTCTCACCCTGGCTGATGCTCTTGGCGGTGGCCTCGATGGCCTCCTGCATCACCTTGTTGCCGGCTGTCTTGGCCGTGATCTCGAGGCCCTGAAGGATCGGCACGCCGGAGCCGATCAGGGTGCCCAGGGTGCGCGTGAAGCGCGCCACGGACGACTTCAGCACGACGTTGCCCAGGATGGGGATCCGCATCGCCAGGCGGTCGGTGTTGCGCCGCCCGTTGTTGGTGGCGCGGTAGCGCTTGAAGATCCAGGTCAGCGCGAAGGCGCCGCCGGCCAGGGCCCACCAGTAGGCCCGGATGAAGTCGGAGATGCCCATGACGATGCGCGTGGGCGCCGGCAGCGTGCCGCCGAAGTCAGAGAACATCTTGGCGAACACCGGGATCACGAACATGAGCATGAAGATGCAGGCGCCGCCGGCCACGGTCAGCACGATGACCGGGTAGGTCATGGCGCCCTTGACCTTCCTCTGCAGCGCATCGGCCTTCTCCAGGAAGATGGCCAGTCGGCTAAGGATCACGTCGAGGATACCACCGGCCTCGCCGGCCGCGATCATGTTCGAGTAGAGGTCGGAGAACACCCGCGGGTGCTTCTGCAGGGCCTCGGCAAGGGTGGAGCCGCTCTCCACGTCGGAGGTCACCTGCAGCACCACTTCCTTGAAGTGCGGCTTGTCCAGCTGGCGGCCCAGCACGTCCAGGCACTGCACGAGGGGCAGGCCGGCGTTGACCATGGTCGCGAACTGGCGCGTGAAGACCGACAGGTCCTTGACGCTGACGCCCTTCTTCTTGAACAGCCCGCCCATCGCCGCGGACTTCTGCTTCTTGCGCACCGAGACGATGACCAGGCGGCGCTTCCGCAGGTATTCACTGACGGCGGCCTTGTCCACCGCTTCGTACTCGCCTGACAGGACCTCGCCCTTGGCGGTCTTGCCGGTCCACTGGAACACGGTCGTCGAGCTCACGGGTGCCTCCCCTTCTGGCCTAGCGGACGCCGGCGGGTTCGCCGAGCATCTGCAGGAGTTCGCCCACATCGCCGCTGCGGCTGAGGGCCTCGTCCATCGTGATCCACTTGTTCACAACCGCCTGGTGCAGCGACTGATTCATTGTCTGCATTCCGTGCTTCTGGCCGGCCTGCATCAGGCCGTAGATCTGGTGCACCTTGTCGTCGCGCACGAGGGCCTTGATGGCCGGGGTGCAGACCATGATCTCCAGCGCCAGCACGCGGCCCGAGCCCTTGGCGCGCGGGATCAGCTGCTGCGTCATCACGCCGGACAGGCAGAACGAGAGCTGCGACCGGATCTGGTTCTGCTGTCCGTTCGGGAACACGTCCACGATGCGGTTGATCGTCTCGAAGGTGCTGTTCGTGTGCAGCGTCGCCAGGGCCAGGTGACCGGTCTCGGCGATGGTCAGCGCCGCCGCGATTGTCTCGCGGTCGCGCATCTCACCGATCAGGATCACGTCGGGATCCTGGCGCAGCACGTACTTCAGCGCATCGGGGAAGCTCTTGGTG
>JAGNNA010000445.1 GCA_017990895.1 Reyranella sp. | reverse complement strand
GCCGGCTACGACTTCTTCCTGTCGTCGCCGGAGCGTGAGGCCAGCCTCAACGAGGCATTGCTCGACCGCCCGCCCGGCGAGGAGATCTGGATCTTCGCCTACGGCTCGCTGATGTGGAATCCGGCCCTCGAATATGCCGAGGTCCAGCCCTGCCGCGTGGAGGGCTGGCGCCGTTCGTTCTGCTTCTGGACGCCGATGGGCCGGGGCACGCCCGAACTGCCGGGCCTGATGCTGGCCCTGGCCGATGGCGGCGCATGTGAGGGCATCGCCTATCGCCTGTCGCCCGAACTCGCGCGGCAGGAACTCGGCCTGCTGTGGAACCGCGAAATGCTGGCGGGGCTTTACAAGCCGCGCTGGGTGCCCACCCAGCTGCGCGACGGCCGGACGGTCAGCGCCGTGACCTTCGTGGTCGAGACCGGGCACTGCCAGTATTGCGGGGACCTGCCGATCGAGCGCGCGGCCTACCACATCGCCTTCGCCGAGGGCCGGCGCGGTGCCTGCCGCGAATACCTGATCAACACGGCGGAGCATGCGCGGTTGCTAGGAATCCACGATCCCTATCTCGAGGAGCTGGTGGAGCGCGTCGTCCGGTTGCGCGAGCAGCCGGCGCCCCTGTCCGCTCCCGCGACGCTGCCGCTGCACGCGCTGGCGAAGTAGGCGGACTCCGCCTCTCGGAAGCTGCTGCACCGTCGATGATGCGGGCTCGCAGGGCCTGTGACATAGTTGCGGGGTGTCCGCTCTCGTCGCCCGCTGGCTCGCGCTGCCGCCGAATTTGCGCGGGATCCTCTGGGTCGCTTTGTCGGGCGTCCTGTTCGCGCTGCTCAACGTCTTCACGCTGATCCCGGCGCAGCATCTCAATCCCTACGTGATGGCGTTCCTGCGCTATCTCTTCGGCGCCCTGTTCCTCGTGCCGATCGTGATGCGGCTCGGCCTTTACCGCTCGCTGCACACGAGGCGCCTGCCGTTGCACATCTCCCGTGGCGCCATCCACACGGCCGGCATGATGCTGTGGTTCGTCGCCTTGCCGCTCACCACCCTGGCCGAGATCACGGCGCTCGGGTTCACCGGGCCGATCTTCGTCACCATCGGTGCTGCGCTGTTCCTCGCCGAGAAGGTGCGGCTGCGGCGCTGGATGGCCGTCATCGTGGGCTTCATCGGCGCCATGATCATCATCCGGCCGGGATTCGGCGACATCCATATCGGCGTCATCTGCATTCTGATCTCGACGCCGATCTTCTCGGCCTCGAACCTGATTTCGAAGGCGCTGGCCCGCACCGATTCGGCGACCACGATCGTGATCTGGCAGAACATCGTGATCGTCGCCTGCGCCCTGCCGTTCGCGCTGTGGTTCTGGCAGACGCCTCAATGGGGCGACGTGGTCTGGTTCCTGCTGGCCGGGCTGGCCGGCACGCTCGGCCATATCTGCCAGCAGCGCGGCTACCAGCTCGCCGACATCACGCTGCTGCAGCCGATCGGCTTCCTGTCGCTGATCTGGAACACGATGCTGGGCTATTTCCTGTTCTTCCAGAAGCCCGACGTCTGGACTTTCGTCGGCGCCGCGGTGATCTTCGCCAGCGCGCTCTACATCTCCCACCGCGAGGCGGTGCGGCGGGCGCAGATCAAGACGGCAGCCGCGAAGGCCGATCCCGAGGCGTGATTCAGCCGCCGGTCACGCTCATGTGGCGGGGGACGGCGGGGCCGCTGTGGCGGCGGTCGATCACGAAATCATGGCCCTTGGGCTTGCGCGCGATCGCCTCGGTGATGGCGCGATCCAGCACCTCGTCGCTCTCGGACGCGCGCAGGGGCGCGCGGAGGTCGGCCGCATCCTCCTGTCCCAGGCACATATAGAGCGTGCCGGTGCAGGTCAGGCGGACGCGATTGCAGGTTTCGCAGAAATTGTGTGTGAGGGGCGTGATGAAGCCCAGCCGCCCGCCGGTCTCCTCGACATTGAAGTAGCGGGCGGGGCCGCCGGTCCGGTAGTCGGTCTCGGTGAGCGTGAAGTGCCGCGCGATCTCGGTTCGCGCCAGGGACAGCGGCAGGTACTGGTCGAGCCGCGCCGCGTCGCCGATCTCGCCCATCGGCATGACCTCGATCAGGACCAGGTCCATGCCGCGGCCGTGGCTCCAGCGGATCATCTCGTCGAACTCGCCGTCGTTGACGCCGCGCAACGCCACCGCGTTGATCTTGATCGCGAGCCCGGCGCGCTGGGCGGCGTCGAGGCCGCGCATCACTTGGTCGAGGTCGCCCCAGCGGGTGAGCTGGCGGAACTTGTCGGGATCGAGCGTGTCCATCGACACGTTCACCCGGCGCACGCCGATGTCAGCCAGTTCCTGTGCATACTTGGCGAGCTGGCTGCCGTTTGTCGTGAGGGTGAGTTCCTCCAGCGCCCCGCTGTCGAGATGCCGGCCGAGGCCGCGGAACAGCGACATCACGTTCTTGCGCACCAGCGGCTCGCCGCCGGTCAGGCGCAGCTTTTTGACGCCGCGGCGGACGAAGGCCGTGCACAGCCGCTCCAGCTCCTCGAGCGACAGGACCTCCGCCTTGGGCAGGAAGGTCATGTCCTCGGCCATGCAGTAGACGCAGCGGAAATCGCAGCGATCCGTCACGGAGACGCGGAGGTAGGAGATATGGCGGCCGAACGGGTCGATCATGGCTCTTCGGTTACGATGTTGCCCGGATAATGGGCATGCGACATTGCCCCTGCAAGGGGCGATTCCGACGCCGAATTGGCCAGCAGCCGCAGGAGATTGTCGACCGTATCGGCCTCGGGGGCCGGCTTGTCGGTGCGGATGCGATTGATGCGCGGAAAGCGCATGGCCACGCCCGATTTGTGCCGGGTCGAGCGGGCGATGCCGTCGAAGGCGATCTCCAGCACCAGCTTCTGCTCGACCTCCCGGACCGGTCCGTAGCGGTTGGTCGTATGGTCGCGCACCCACTTGTCGAGCCAGCGCAGCTCCTCGTCGGTGAAGCCGAAATAGGCCTTGCCGACCGGCGCCAGCTCTCGCCCGCCAGATGCCCCGTCGCGCCAGCAGCCGAAGGTGAAATCCGAGTAGAAGGAGCTGCGTTTGCCGTGGCCGCGCTGGGCATACATCATCACGCAGTCCGCGAGCATGGGGTCGCGCTTCCACTTGAACCACGGGCCCTTGGGCCGGCCGGACAGATAGGCGCTGTCGCCGCGCTTCAGCATCAGCCCCTCGATGCCGTCGGCGCGCATCTCCTCGCGCTTGGCGGCAAGCTCGGCCCAGTCGGCGAAGGTCACCAGCGGCGAGAGATCGAAGCGTGGGCGTTCCTTCCGGGCGATCCAGGCTTCGAGCCGGATGCGGCGCTCGTCGAAGGAGAGGCCGCGCAGGTCCTCGCCCTCCAGCCACAGCATGTCGTAGAGGCGGACATGCGCCGGATGCTCCTTGAGCATCCTGGGCGTCACGGTCTTGCGGTTCAGCCGCTGCTGCAGGTCGTTGAACGGTGCCACCGCCGTCTCGCGCCGCACCAGCAGTTCGCCGTCGAATACGCCCTCGAAGTCGATCGCCTCGATGATGTCGGGAAAGGCGCCCGACACATCCTCGCCGGCGCGGCTGTAGAGCCGCTTCAGCCCACCCGAGGCGGCGACCTGCACGCGGATGCCGTCCCATTTCCATTCGGCCCGGAAATGCGCGGGATCGAGCGCGTCGAGTTCGGTGCGGTCGATGGGATTGGCCAGCATGGCCGGCAGGAAGGCCGCACCCGCATTGCTGCTGGGTCGCGGCGCGCCCTGCAGCAGCCAGTCGAACAGCGGGCGATAGGGCGCCTCCAGCCCATGCCAGACC
>JAGNNA010000444.1 GCA_017990895.1 Reyranella sp. | reverse complement strand
GCGTCCTCTATATGAAGAACCTGAACACTGGCCCCACGCTCTTCGTGAACAACGCCGCAAGCGTCTACGCCGTCTTCCTGCTGTTCATCTTGGCCAACCTGCTGATGCTGCCGTTCGGCTGGGCCGCGATCAAGAGCTTCAAGCAGGTGCTGCGCCTGCCGCGCAAAGCGCTGCTGCCCTGCATCCTGGTGTTTTGCATTCTCGGCGCGTTCGCAATCAACAATTCCGTCGTCGGCATCGGCATGATGCTCGGCTTCGGCGTCCTCGCCTGGCTGATGGAGGAGAACGGCATTCCCGTCGCTCCGGCGATCCTCGGCATGGTACTGGGCACGCTGCTGGAAGAGCACTTCATCACCTCGATGATCAAGTCCGACGGCAATCCGCTGGCTTTCTTCGACCGCCCGATCTCCGGCACGCTCGCGGCGATGATGATCGCGCTGATCGTGATACCCACACTGGCGAGGCTGCTGCGCAAGCGGCCAACTTGAGCTGACACCGTCTTCGGTTAGTCTCCGCCCCGCATGCCCCTCGCCCAACCCGCCGCCGATGTCTGGACGCTCGTCGCCCACATCGCAGAACAGACACCCGACGCGCCGGGCTTCCTGCACGGAGACCGGACGATCTCCTTCTTCGAACTCACGGAGAGCGCAAGGCGCGCGGCACAGGGGCTCGCGGATCTCGGCATCGGCCCGGGCGACCGGGTGGCCCTGTGGCTGCCCAACGTGCCGGCCTATCCGATCCTCTATCTCGCCTGCATCCGCCTCGGCGCCATCGCGGTCGCGGTGAACACCCGCTATCGCGCCGTCGAGGTCGCCGACATCGTGGGACGATCCGGCGCCAAGGTGCTGGCGTGTGCGCCCGGATTCCGCCGCATCGATTTCCTGTCGATCCTGGCCGACATCGAGCCGGATGCTCTCGACAGGCTCTCGGCCATCGTGACCGTCGGGGAAGAGCCTGCGTCGGTGCCGTCCGCCATCGAACGGTTGCGTCGTGTGCCCTTCGAACGCCTGCTGTCGCGGCCACGGCTCGGCCTGAACAACGCGAAGGCGAACGCGCCCTGCAACATCTTCACGACCTCGGGCACGACCAGCTCCCCGAAGTTCGTGCTCCACCGCCAGGGCGCGATCGCCGGGCATGCCCAGCAGGTCGCGCGTGCCTTCGGCTTCACGGCGCCCGACACGCTGTCGCTTGCCATCCTGCCGCTCTGCGGCGTCTACGGCTTCGACCAGACAATGGCGACACTCGCCGCCGGCAAGCCCTGCGTGCTGGTCGAGTCCTACGAGATCGACGAGATCGCGCGGCTGATCGCACGTCATCGCCCGACGACGTTGTTCGGCAGCGACGACATGTACGCCCGCCTGCTCGAGGCGGTGCCGGGCGATAACCCCTTCCCGTCGGTGAAATGGGCTGGCTATGCCGCCTTCAACGCCTCGCTCGACCAGATTGCGGAACGCGCGGAGCAGCGCGGCCTGCGTCTGTGCGGCCTTTATGGGATGAGCGAGGTGCAGGCGCTCTATGCGATGCAGCCCGTCGACTCCGAGGTGGCGCGCCGCAAGAAGGGGGGTGGCGTTCCAACCTCCCCCCTGGGGCACGTTCGCGTGCGAGACCCGGAGACCGGCGAACTCCTGGGCGTCGGCCAGCCCGGCGCGCTCGAGTGCGCCGGCCCATCGCTGATGGCCGGGTACTACGGAAACGACGCGGCGACGGCGGAGACCGTGACCGCCGACGGCTATGTCCGCACCGGCGATCTCGCGGAGCTCGACGGGCGTGGCGGCTTCACCTTCCTCAGCCGCATGGGGGATGTTCTGCGCCTCTCGGGCTTTCTCGTGAACCCGCTGGAGATCGAGACCCATCTGCAAAAACTGCCGGGAATCACCGGCTGCCAGGCCGTGGCCGTGCCTCGCCCGGACGGCGTGCGCGCGGTCGCCTTCGTGATCCTCGCGCCTGGCGCCACGCTCGACGAGGCCGCCGCGATCGCGCACTGCAAGCACGGTCTCGCCAACTACAAGGTGCCGGTGCGCATCTTCGCGCTCGACGATTTCCCGAAGACGCCCTCGCCCAACGGCTTCAAGATCCAGCGGGCCCGACTGCGCGACATGGCCGTGGAACGGCTCTAGAAAGGGAGAGAAACGATGGCGAACCGCAAGAGCATCAACTATCCGGGCTACAGCCACCAGAACCCGATTCCGAATGCCAGCCGCATCGGGAACATCGTCATGTCGAGCATCATGAACGGCACCGAGCCCGGCACGAAGAACGTCCCGCCCGACCTCGCCGCGCAGGTCACCAACATCTTCAAACATATCAGGCTCTGCATCGAAGCCGCCGGCGGCACGCCCGACGACATCATCAAGATCAATTTCTGGATGAAGCAGCCGTCGACGGGACGGGCCGCGCTGAACGAGGAATGGGTGAAGATGTTTCCCGACGAGGCGTCGCGCCCCGCCCGGCACACGCTTCAGCTCTCCGGCGACAGCCCGCACCAGGTCACGTGTGACTTCACTGCCGTCATCGGCGGGTAGCTAGCGGCCGGGCAGCCGGAGGTTGGCAACCGCGGATCCGACGAAGATCTGCGGTTGCGAGGGCGTGCGGATGCCCATGCTCTTCTCAAGGTTCTGCACGCAGGCCCGGGTGGCCTGGGCAAGTTGGCCCCAGGTCGAGACGGCATCGAACTGCTGCAGCAGGCACTGGTCGTAGTAGGTGAAGCGGTCGCCCGCGCCGCAGCCGAAGCTGACGCGATCGGCCGCCGCAGCCGTGAGCACCACCCGGTTGGGCCGGCGCATCGCCGGCGTCAGGAAGACGCCGCTGTGGCAGGCCGATAGGATGACGACGGTCGGCAAGGCGCCGCAGCCCGCGTCCAATGCGTTGTCGAGCGTTCCGGGGCGAACGACGCCGTTGGCCTGTCGCAGCACCACGCCAGCTTCGGTGCCATGGCTGGTGATGAAGGCGAGACACGCCTCGGCCCCGTTGGCGTTGCGCAGCGCACTGGAGACGTTGGCGGCGCTGGCGACCTCGGCCGAGGGATTGCGCCTGAAATCGGAGGTGAGCATGCGGATGTCCCGCACGCCGCGCGCCGCCAGCTTGTCGCGCAGCGCATCGATGCCGTTGTCGAAGGACGGGCTGTCGTTGTCGCCGGCGATCAGCACGGCATGCCAGCGCGCCGCCGGGACGTCGCCGGGCGCGGTCGCCATTGCCGTGCTGCGTCCGGACGGCGGTGCCGCGTCGGAGTCCGGCGTGCAGCCGATCAGCGAGGCCAGCAAGGCGATCAGGGCCGCGACGCGAATCAACATGCTTTGCTGCTCCGGATATCTTACGGGGATTGCGGCGTCGCGCCGACCATGCGCAAGGCCATGTCGGTGTAGAGCTTCGCCATCTGCTCCTCGGTGAGATCGCCGCCCGGGCCGTACCACATGGAAACGTGCGTGCACTGGTCGAGCAGCGCCATGGCCATTGCCTTGAGATCGTGCTTTCCGTCAACGCGCGGCGGATCGAACACGCCTTTCTCGACGCCATGCCTGAGGATCGTGACGACGATATCGCGGATGGCACGCCGGCTCCGCCGGATGTCGGCCACGCGCTCCGAATCCAGCCAGCCGATTTCACGGTTGGCGACCAGCGCCTCGATGCGCAGCCGGCAATGGCGAATGACATAGACCCGGACGAACGCCGCGAGTTCGGCGCGCGGATCGCCGCCCGCGCCGGCCACGGCCTGCTGGCACTGGCGCTCCAGTTCGCCCTGTGTCGAGGCGATGATGTCGTGCAGCAGCTCGTCCTTGGACTTGAAGTGATTGTAGAGCGCCCCCTGCGTCAGGCCGCA
>JAGNNA010000101.1 GCA_017990895.1 Reyranella sp. | reverse complement strand
TTTCACCCTGACATGACCGTACTTTCCTCCCAGATCGACACCCGTTCCGGGACCTTCAAGCGCAACGCCGAGGCGATGCGGGCGCAGGTCGAGGATTTGCGCCGCCGCACCGATACGGTTCGCCTGGGCGGTGGGGAGGAATCTCGCAAGCGTCACGTCTCCCGAGGCAAGCTGCTGCCGCGCGAGCGGGTGCGGGCGCTGCTCGATCCGGGTTCGCCCTTCCTCGAACTGTCGCCGCTGGCCGCGCTCGACATGTACGACAACGAGGCGCCCGGTTCGGGCGTGATCACCGGCATCGGCCGCGTGAGCGGCGTCGAATGCGTGATCGTGTGCAACGACGCCACCGTGAAGGGCGGCACCTACTACCCGATGACGGTGAAGAAGCATCTCCGCGCCCAGGAAGTGGCGATGGAGAACCGGCTTCCCTGCGTCTATCTCGTGGATTCCGGCGGCGCCAACCTGCCGCAATGGCCGGACGTGTTCCCCGACAAGCACCATTTCGGCCGCATCTTCTACAACCAGGCCAACATGTCGGCCCAGGGCATCCCGCAGGTCGCGGTGGTGATGGGCTCGTGCACGGCTGGCGGCGCCTACGTGCCGGCGATGAGCGACGAGACGGTCATCGTTCGCAAGCAGGGCACGATCTTCCTTGCCGGCCCGCCGCTGGTGAAGGCGGCGATCGGCGAGGTGGTGAGCGCCGAGGATCTGGGCGGCGCCGACGTGCATGCCCGCACCTCGGGCGTCGCCGACCACTATGCCCAGAACGACAGCCATGCGCTGGGCATCGCCCGGCGTATTGTGGCCAACCTCAACTGGAAGAAATCCCCGTCGGCGTCGCTGCTGCCGCCGCGCGATCCGAAATACGCCGCCGAGGAACTGTACGGCGTCGTCCCGATGGACACCCGCACGCCCTATGACATCCGCGAGATCATCGCGCGCCTGGTCGACGGCAGCGAACTCGACGAATTCAAGCACCTCTACGGCACGACCATCGTCACCGGCTTCGCGCGCATCTGGGGCTATCCGGTGGGCATCGTCGCCAACAACGGCATCCTGTTCAACGAATCGGCGCTGAAGGCGGCGCACTTCATCGAACTGTGCGGCCAGCGCGGCATACCGCTGCTGTTCCTGCAGAACATCACCGGCTTCATGGTCGGCCGGAAATACGAGTCGGGCGGCATCGCACGCGACGGCGCCAAGATGGTGACCGCGGTCTCGACCGTGAACGTGCCGAAGTTCACGGTGATCGTCGGCGGCAGCTACGGCGCCGGCAACTACGGCATGTGCGGCCGCGCCTACAGCCCGCGTTTCCTCTGGATGTGGCCCTCGGCGCGCATCTCGGTGATGGGCGGCGAGCAGGCGGCCAGCGTGCTGGCCACGGTGCGGCGCGACAACATCGAAGGCAAGGGCGGGACCTGGGCCAGGGATGAGGAAGAGAAGTTCAAGCAGCCGATCCGCGAGGCCTACGAACGCGAGGGTCATCCCTACTATGCGACGGCGCGCCTGTGGGACGACGGTATCCTCGATCCGCTCGACACCCGCATGACCCTGGGCCTTGCCCTCTCGGCTTCGATGAACCAGCCGATCGGCCCGACCAAGTTCGGCGTCTTCCGGATGTGATCCGGATATGACCGATCCTATCCTGACGAAGGTCGAGGGTGGCGTGGCCACGCTCACGCTCAACCGGCCCAAGACGATGAATTCCTTCGACGGCGACACGGCGCGCGCCATCGTCGACGCGGTGGAGGCTTTCGCCGTCGATGAGACCGTGCGCACGCTGGTTCTGGCGAGCGAGGGACCGGTCTTCTCCGCCGGCGGTGACTTCAACTGGGTGCTCACCTGGCCGGAACTCGACGCCATCACCCGCAAGGTCGGCGCCGATTCGATGATGGCGGCGGTCCAGGCAGTCTACGATTTTCCCAAGCCGTCGATCGCGCGCGTCCAGGGTGCGGCGGTGGGCGGCGGCGTCGGCCTGATGCTGGCCTGCGATTTCGCGGTCGCCGTCTCCTCGGCGCGCTTCGGCCTCACCTCGGCCCGCAACGGCCTGTTGGCGGGCATCGCGATCCCCGTGCTGATTCAGGCGGTCGGTCCGCGCATGGCGCGGCAGCTCCTGATGCACGGCGGCATGTTCGACTCCGCGACGGCGCTGCGCATCGGCCTGGTCGATCAGGTGGTCGAGGACGATGCGCTCGACGCCACGGTGGCGGCCCTCGCCGACGAGCTGGGCCGCGGCGCGCCCTCCGTCCAGACCCTCGTCAAGAAGCTGATCACCGAGATCGACTCCATGCCGCACGATCGAGCGGTCGCCGACCTGATTGGCGAGCACGTCGCCGTCCAGTGCACGACCGACGACGCGATCGAAGGCATGAGCGCCTTTCTGAACAAGCGCAAACCGAAGTGGGCCGTCTGATGTTCTCCAAGATCCTGATCGCCAATCGCGGCGAGATCGCTTGCCGGGTCATCAAGACGGCCAGGCGGCTCGGCATCAAGACGGTGGCGGTCTATTCCGACGCCGACCGCAACGCGCGCCACGTCGCCATGGCCGACGAGGCCGTCCATATCGGTCCCTCGGCGGCGCGCGAGAGCTATCTCGTGGCCGACCGGATCATCGATGCGGCCCGCCGGACCGGCGCGCAGGCGATCCATCCGGGTTACGGGTTCCTCTCCGAGAATGCCGGTTTCGCCGATGCCTGCGCCGCTGCCGGTATCGTGTTCATCGGACCGCCGGCGGACTCGATCCGCGCCATGGGCTCCAAGAGCGAAGCCAAGAAGATCATGGAAAAGGCCAAGGTGCCGCTGGTGCCGGGCTATCATGGCGACGACCAGTCGCCGGAGCTGCTGGCGGCCGAGGCCGCGAAGATCGGCTTCCCGGTGCTGATCAAGGCCGCGGCCGGCGGCGGCGGCAAGGGCATGAGGGTGGTCGAGAGCGCCGAGAAGTTCGCCGACGCGCTGGCCGGCGCCAAACGCGAGGCCAAGGCCTCGTTCGCCGACGATCATGTGCTGGTCGAGAAGTACCTGACACGGCCGCGGCACATCGAGATCCAGGTCTTCGCCGATGCGAGCGATTGCCTGTACCTGTTCGAGCGCGACTGCTCACTGCAGCGCCGCCACCAGAAGGTGATCGAGGAGGCGCCGGCGCCCGGCATGGACCCGGCACGGCGCAAGGCGATGGGTGAGGCGGCGGTCGCGGCGGCCAAGGCCATCGGCTACCGGGGCGCCGGCACGGTCGAGTTCATCGCCGACCAGGACGGCACGTTTTTCTTCATGGAGATGAACACCCGCCTGCAGGTCGAGCATCCCGTGACCGAGGCCATCACGGGGCAGGACCTGGTCGAATGGCAGCTCATCGTGGCGGCCAGCGGGAAGATGCCGCTCACGCAGAACGAGCTCCGGATCGACGGACATGCGGTCGAGGTCCGGCTCTACGCCGAGGACCCGGCGCGGAATTTCCTGCCGTCGACCGGTACCTTGGTGCGCCTGAAGTTGCCGGACGAGGGCGCGCACGTCCGCGTCGATACCGGCGTGCGTCAGGGCGATACGGTGACGCCGTTCTACGATCCCATGATCGCCAAGGTGATCGTGCACGACCGCGACCGCGCCTCGGCGATGCGGCGCATGGCGGCGCTGATGGGCGAGACCGAGGTGGTGGGCGTCACAACGAACGCAGGCCTGCTGAAGGCCCTGTGCTCGCATCCGGCCTTCGTCGGCGGCGAGGTCGACACCGGCTTCATCGAGCGCCATCGCGCCACGCTGTTCATCAAGCCCGCCCCGGCGGGCGATCGCGCCTTCGCCGTCGCCACCTTGGCACGCCTGCTCGAATGGCAGGACACTTCCAAGCCGGCCGAGAGCGATCCGTGGTCGCCGTGGAACAAGCAGAACGGCTTCCGCCTGCTCGACGAGGGACATGAGGAAGTGCGCTGGAAGGACGGCGAGCGCGAAGTCGTCGTGATCGCGTGGCGGCTGCGCAACAGCGGCTTGCGGCTGGAATTGCCGGAAGGTCCGAGTGAGGCCCGCGTCCAGCGCCTCGAAGACGGCCGGCTGTCGATCGGGCTGGGCGCGGACATGTTCACGGCAGCGGTCGTGCGGCGTACCGCCCTCGATGGCGGCATCGACTACACGCTGTTCACGGATGGCGAGAGCCGCCGTCTGCGCTTGGTCGATCCACTCGACGTCACGCAGTACGAGGCGACGGCGTCCGCCGACTCGATGGTGCGTGCGCCGCTGCCGGGCAAGATCATTGATTTGCGGGTCAAGGCCGGCGATTCGGTGAGCAAGGGCCAGGCGCTGCTGGTGCTGGAGGCGATGAAGATGGAGCACACGCTCGCCGCGCCGGCCGACGGCACAGTGAAGAGCCTGCGCTACGCGGTGGGCGAGCAGGTGCCGGAGGGTGCCGAGCTGGTCGAGTTCGAATGAGCGTCGTGCTCGGCGCCTGGCGCCTCCAGAGCTGGTCGTACCAGTACGAGGACGGCCGACCGCCCGAGTTCCCGATGGGCGCCGACGCGCGCGGCTACATCCTCTACACGCCGCAGGGCCATGTCAGCGCTACCATCATGCGTGCCGATGCCAGCGAATGCTTCGCCTATGCCGGCCGCTACGAGCTTACGGACGAAGCGGTTTTCCACAACATCGAGATCTCGACCAACAAGGCGCTGGTCGGTCTTCGCTCTACGCGGCACATCGAGCTCGACGGCGACCGGCTCACTCTGTCCGGCCCGGATTTCGCCGCCGGCACTGCGCGTACACAACAGATCGTCTGGCGACGGGCCTGAGTCATTGGAGCGCGCCACTGGAGTGGCGCGCTCCAATGAGGCAACCCTAACGCCGAGCAGCCCCCAGCACCGCGTTCAGCAGGATCGCGCCGAAGGTCGCGGTGCCGATGCCGCCCAGGGCGAATTCGCCGAACTTCAGGGTGAAGTCGCCGGTGCCCAGCACGAGCGTGATGCCGGCCACCATGAGGTTGCGGCTTTCGGTGAAGTCGACCTTGTTGTCGACCCAGATCTTGGCGCCGGCGACGGCGATCAGGCCGAACACGACGATGCTGACGCCGCCCATCACCGGCAGCGGGATGGTGTGGATCAGCGCCCCGAATTTCGGCGAGAAGCCCAGCAGGATGGCGAACAGGCCTGCGACCACGAACAGGGCGGTCGAGTAGATCCGGGTGGCGGCCATCAAGCCGATATTCTCGGCATAGGTCGTGACGCCGGTGCCGCCGACGCCGCCCGCCACCATCGTCGCCACGCCGTCGCCCAGGAAGGCGCGGCCGACGTAGGGATCCATGTTGCGGCCGGTCATGGCGCTGACGGCGCGCAGGTGGCCGAGGTTTTCCGCCACCAGGATCAGGGCGACGGGCGCGATCAGCACGATCGCGCGGGTGTTGAACGCCGGCGCGGTGAAAGCCGGCGCGCCGAACCAGGCGGCTTTCGCCAGCAGCTCGCCGCTCACTGGCTTGCCCCAGCCGAGACCATTGGCGAGCAGGGCATAGACGAGGGTGGCCACGACCAGGCCGACCAGCACCAGCAGGCGCCGCGTCATGCCGCGCGTGAACACGGCGACCAGGGCGATGCTCACGAAGGTCACGGCCTGCATCCAGGCGTCGAACGGCGTCGGCGCCATGTTCTTGACCGGAACGGCCGCGAGGTTGAGGCCGATCACCGCGACGACAGCGCCGGTTACGACCGGCGGCATCAGCCGCTCGATCCAGCCGGTGCCGCTCGCCATCACGACCAAGCCGATCAGCGCATAGAGCGCGCCGCAGATCACGATGCCGCCCAGCGCCATCGCAATGTTGGCGTTGAGGCCCTGGCCGGCATAGCCGGTGGCCGCCGCGACCACCGAGATGAAGGCAAAGGAGGAGCCGACATAGCTCGGCACCTTGCCGCCCACGGCCACGAAGAAGATCAGCGTGCCGACGCCGCTCATCAGGATGGCGACGTTGGGATCGAAGCCCATCAGCAGGGGCCCCAGCACGGTGGCGCCGAACATCGCCACCACATGCTGGATACCGAGCGCCACGGTCTGCGGCCACGGCAGCCGCTCGTCCGGCGCGACGACGATGCCGTCGGCCGGCTGTTTCACGCTCCAGTCGAGCATTCTCCCCCTCTTGTCTTCTTCGTTACGCGACGACCTTTCTATAAAGGTGCCACGTTGCGTGGCCTAGCACCGGCAGCGCGATGGCCAGCCCGATCAGGAGCGGCAAGGCACCCACGAACAGGCTTGCCCCTACGGTGAAGCCCCACATTGCCATCGGGCCCGGATTTGTCCGCACGGCGCGGACCGAGGTGGCGATGGCGGTGCCGACACCGACATTGCGGTCGAGCAGCATCGGCAGGGACACGACGCCGATCACCAGGACGAGGAGGGCGAAGAGGAAGCCCACGCCGATGCCGACGACGGTCATCGTCCAGCCCTGCGGCGTGGTCAGCGCATCGCGCACGAAGGCCTGCGTCGAGACGGGGGCGTCCGGCCCGAGGGTGACGGTGTAGAGCAGGTTCGCCGCGAACAGCCACAGGCAGAAGATCGCCAGCAGCAGCAGGCCCATCACCATGATCGAGCCGATGTTTGGGGAGCGCGCGACGGCGAAGGCGTCGGTCCAGTGCGTTTCGAGGCCGCGCTCGCGGCGGCGGCTGATCTCGTAGAGGCCGAGACCGAACAGCGGCGCGATCAGGGCGAAGCCCGCGATCAACGGAAACACCAGCGCCAGCATCCCGTAGTCGAAGGCCATGCGGGAGATCGCGAGGCCCGCGAGGGGATAGAGTAGGCAGAGCATCACGACGTCGGTACGGGCGGCGCCGAAATCTCGGACTCCCTTGGCGAGCGCGTCGCCAACGTCGCTCGCCGCAATGCGACGGACCGTGGGCGGCACAGTCGCGCGATCCTCCCAAGCGCCGTCCATCGAGTCGGCCGCCGATCCGACGGCCTGGCCTGTCTGCTTGAGATGATCCCATCCCCATTCGAGGGGATTTCGGATGTGGTTCTGGGTCGCCATGACTGCCTCCTTGCGAACGAATGTCCGAAGGTCGCGGTCCGTCGCGATCACGACGAAGCGCGATCTACCACAAGTAGAAGTCTACGCCTGGTAGAGGGGGAAGTCGTCCCCCTCTCCGTGCATCTGCGAAGGCGGAGTTCGCTACTGCGAGAACTTCAGGTACTGGGCCACGAAATCGCAGCCGACGCTTTTTGCATAGGCGTCGATCAGCCGCTTCGTGATCGGGCCCGGCGCCTTGCCGTCGCCGACCGGCGCGCCGTTGAAGCTCTTCACCGGCAGGATGCAGAGGCTGGTGGAGGTGAGGAACATCTCCTCGGCGTTGGCGGCGTCGAACAGGTCGATATCGCCCGGCGTGCACTCGACGCCGATCTGCTTGGCCATGTCCATGGTCATCTGGCGGCTGACGCCCGGCAGCACGTAGCGCTCGGACGGGGTGAAGAGCGCACCCTCGCGCACGATGAAGATGTTGCTGCCCAGGCCCTCGGCGAGGTTGCCGTTCTCGTCGAGCAGGATCGGCCAAGCATCGGGATTGAGCGCCTTGATCGGCTTCTCCGCCATGATCATGTTGAGATAGTTGTGCGTCTTGGCGCGCGGGCTGAGCATCGACGGGGCGATGCGGCGCGCCGTGGTGGTCATCGCCTCGGCGCCCTCGCGATAGAGCTTGCCGCGCTTGGCGAGCGGCAGGGGCGTCATCTCGATCACGACCTGCGGGCCGACATTCTCCCAGCCTTCGTCGCCCACTGCGTCGACGCCGCGGCTGACCCGTTGGCCCAGCCACCAGTCGCCGACCTCGGCGCGGAGATGCTCGTTGCGCGCCACGACCTCTTCGCTGTGGGCGATCATCTCCTTCGGCGACAGGCCGGGATCGATCTGCAGGTAGCGCAGCGAGCGGTAGAAGCGGTCGATATGCTCCTTCAGGCGGAACGGCACGCCGTTGAAGGTGCGGGTCATATCGAAGGCGCCGTCGCCGTACTTCCAGCTCCGGTCGCGGAACGGGATCATGACCTGGTTCTCCGGCACGAACTTGCCGTTGAACCAGGCGATGCGTTGATTGCTGAGCTGCTGGGCCATGATGTTCTCCTGATCAGTTGACTTGCAGTTCGAAGACGGCGGCGCCAGTCGATGGACGGCGTCGCTTCCGGGTGCCCGCCGGGACTGCCGGCGCGATGTTGCCGTTCTCGTCGGCAAGGCCCGCCACATAGGTAAGGGCGCGGCGGATGTCGTTCTCCATCTCCCGGCGGGCGGTCGCCGCATCGCCCGCCTGCAGCGCATTGATCAGGCGTTGCCGCCCGGCCGGCCCGCGCGAGGACGAGATGAAGTCGGGATAGAGGAGGTTCATGTAGGGGCCGGTCTGTAGCCACAGCCCTTCGATGAGGCGCATCAGGGTCGGCTGCGCGGCCGCCGCATAGACGGCGAAATGGAACTCGCGCACTTTCTGGCGGTCGGTGACGCCGTCGCCCCGATCGCGGGCGGCAAGGATCTCGCGCGCGGTGCGGCGGATATTGGCGATCTGGGCGCGCGACGCCGCGAGGGCCGCCTTGGCTGCGGCGAGACCTTCGAGCTCCATCCGGATGTCGCGCAGTTCGAGGACCTTGTCGCGGGTCATCAGCGGAACGCGGACCGACCGGTTGGGGTTCATCTCGAACGCTCCTTCGGCGACCAGTCGGCGCATCGCTTCGCGCACCGGCGTCAGGCTGACACCCAGCACGCCCGCAACGTAACGGAAGGTGACCTTCTGACCCGGCGCGAAGCGGCCCATGGTCAACGCCTCGCGCAATGAGCCGTAAACCTGCTGGCGGAGCGAGGTGTCGGCAGCGTCCGGAGGAGGCGCGGGGCGAGGCATCAGTGGAACAGCTTAGCCCAGCCTGTCCGAATTTGTGATCACAAAAATGAATTGCTGGGTTGGAGAGCGGCGGTTACGCTCTGCGGGATTTGTGATCACATTATTTTGCCGCGCACCTCGGTCGCGTGCGTCGTTCTTGCTGGATGAGGGACATGCGCTCCTACGCGAAATCGATCGCACTCTACGAGAAGACCCGGAAGCACCTGGCGGGCGGCGTCAGCAGCAACGTGCGCTACGCCAGCGTGCCCGTGCCGCTGTTCTTCGCTCGCGGCGAGGGTGCGCGCCTCTACGACGTCGATGGCAACGTGCATATCGATTACGTCCTGGGCAACGGGCCGGCCATTCTGGGGCACGCGCCGAAGACGGTGATCGAGGCGGTCGCTGCGTCGCTGAGCGAGGGCCAACTCTTCGCCGCACAGAATCCGCGCGAGACCGACCTGGCCGAACGGCTGTGCGGCCTGCTGCCGGGCGCCGAGGTCGTGCGCTTCAGCACCTCGGGCACGGAAGCCGTGCTGATGGCCTTCCGCCTGGCGCGCGCCTTCACCGGCCGCGACAAGATCCTGAAGTTCGAGGGCCATTATCATGGCTGGAGCGACCAAGCCTATATTAGCGCCCGGCCACCGCTGAACGAGGCAGGGCCCGCGGACGCACCGATGCCGGTGGCGGGTTCGCCGGGCATGCCGGCCAGCGTGCTGGGCGACGTCGCCGTCTGCATCTGGAACGATCTCGACCTGCTGGAACTGACGCTCGAGCGGCATCGCGGCGAGATCGCCGGGGTGATCATGGAACCGGTGATGGTGAACGGCGGCGCGATCCCGCCGTTGCCCGGCTATCTCGAAGGCGTCCGCGCGCTCTGCGACAAGCACGGCGCCCTGTTCATCTGCGACGAGGTCATCACCGGCTTTCGGATCGGCCTGCGCGGCGCCCAGGGAAAGTTCGGTGTGAAGGCCGACCTCAGCATCTATGCCAAGGCGGTGGCGGCCGGGTTCCCGCTCGCGATGGTCGCCGGCCGGCGGGACATCATGGATACGCTGGCAGACAAGGGCGTGATGCATGGCGGGACCTATAACGGCAACGTCCAGAGCATGGCGGCGTCGTTGGCGGCCCTCGACGTGCTCGAAGCCGATGACGGCGCGGTCTATCGCGATCTCGAAGCGAGAGGGACGGAGCTGATGCAGGGCCTCGCCTCGCTGGCCGCGAAGCACAAGCTGCCGATCCGCGTGCAGGGCATGCCGGCGATCTTCCAGACCTTCTTCACCTCCGGCCCGGCGCCCCGCAACTATCGCGATTCGGCGGCCTGCGATCGCGACGCCATGCTGGCCTTCCATGTGGCCTTGCAGGAAGAGGGCGTCCGGGTCCAGCAGGCCGGAAAATGGTTCCTCTCCACGGCGCACGACAAGCCCGTCATCGAGGAGACGCTCGCCGCCGCCGACCGCGCCATGGCCAGGGTGATACGTACTTCGCAAACCTGAAGCACGGCGCTACTACAAAATGGAACCGTTCTCGCAGGGACGGGATCCTGCGTGAGTTCAGACGAGGAGGCTTGAGTGGCGGGCATCGAGACTTTTCCCAATGACGATCTGCTGTCGAGCGACGCGCAGTATTTCGACTACAGCTCGGCCGCGAACCCGATCCAGCAGGGCATCATCCCGCCGGTGCCGTACCGGACCTTCTCGCCATCCTTCTTCGACGAGGGACCGACGCGCGTGCAGCCGCTCGATGTGAGCGAAGAGCTGGGGATCGTCGGCCCCGCGACCACGCCCGCGCTCTGCGCCAACTTCATCCGCATCGTCCGCGGCTCGGTCATGACCTCGACCGAGGCGACCAGCCAGGTCTTCTTCGTGTTCCGGGGCAGCGGGCGGACGGACGCGTGCGGCGAGACCATTCACTGGTCGCAGGGCGACTACATGGTGCTGCCGGCGCACGGCCACGCCCTGCATCACTCGGACGGCGAGGCCGGGCTCTACTGGGTGCATGACGCGCCGCTGCTGCGCTATCTCGGCGCGACGCCGACGGTCGCGCGCTTCAAGCCCACCTTCTATCAGCACAGCAAGGCACAGCAGAAGCTCACGGAGATCGCAACCGATCCCCGGACCGCGAACGCCAACAGGGTGAGCGTCCTGCTCGCCAACCGGAATTTCCCCAGCACCCGCACCATCACCCACACGATGTGGACGATGTTCGGCCTCCTGCCGAAGGATGCGGTCCAGTACCCGCATCGCCATGAATCGGTGGCGGTCGATTTCGTGATCGACTGCAAGCCCGGCTGCTACACGATGATCGGCACGGAACTCGACGAGTCGGGGATGATCAGGAACGGTCGGCGCGAAGATTGGGCGCCCGGCGCCAGTTTCATCACGCCGCCCGGCTACTGGCATTCGCACCATAACGAATCGGGAGAGGATGCTCACGTCCTGCCGATCCAGGATGCCGGGCTGCACACCTACCTCCGCACCCTTGAGATCATGTTCAGCCACCCCGGGCACGATCGCACCGCACATATTTCGCAGACGCCATAGGGGCGAAACTCCTGTCTGGCGGCCATCCCGATGGTGCAGTATGTGGCCCCAGGATCCGGAGGAAACGATGAATCATCCCAGGCGCGTGCGGCTCGTGGAAGTGGGGCCGCGCGACGGGTTGCAGAACGAGGCGAAGCCGGTGTCGGTCGAGGCCAAGGTGGCGCTGATCGACGCGCTGTCGGCCGCCGGCCATTCGGCGGTGGAGGCCGGGAGCTTCGTGTCGCCCAAATGGGTGCCGCAGATGGCCAACACCGACGAGGTCATGGCACGGATCAAGCGCAAGGACGGCGTCAGCTATCCGGTGCTGGTGCCGAACAAGCAGGGCATGAACGGCGCGGTCGAGGCCAGGGTCGGGGAGATCGCGATCTTCACCGCGGCCTCGGAGGCCTTCTGCCGCAAGAACACCAACTGCTCGATCGACGAGAGCTTCGAGCGGTTCGCGCCGGTGATGGAAGCGGCGCAGAAGCACGGGATGAAAGTGCGCGGCTACGTCTCGACCGTGATCGCTTGCCCCTATGACGGCAAGGTTTCGCCGGCCAAGGTGGCCGAGGTGTCGGAGCGGCTCTTCCGCATGGGCTGCTACGAGGTCTCGCTCGGCGACACGATCGGCGTCGGCACGCCCGGCGAGTGCGTGGCCATGATGGATGCCGTCGCCGAGAAGATGCCGCGCGAAAAGATCGCCGCCCACTTCCACGACACCTACGGGCAGTCGCTGGCCAATATCCTGGCCGTCATGGAGCGCGGCATCGCCGTGTTCGACACCGCCGTGGCGGGCCTCGGCGGATGTCCGTACGCCAAGGGCGCCTCGGGCAATGTCGGCACCGAGGACGTGATCTACCTGATGAACGGCCTCGGCATCGACCACGGCGTCGACCTTGAGGCTGTGGCCGCGGCCGGCCGCGCGATCTGCACCGCGCTCGGCCGCGAGCCGGCATCCAAGGTCGCGCAGGCGCTCAAGGCGAAGGCGGCCGCCTAAGCCTCACGAACGTTCAAGACGGGAATCCATGCCCGGCGTCATATCGGGGCATGGACGCGCTTCCCTGCTTCCTGATCGCAGCCGTCGCACTGGCCGGTAGCCCTGGCCCGGCGACACTGAGCCTCGCGGCGGCCGGTGCGGCGTTCGGTGCGCGCCAGGTCATCGGGTATATCGCGGGCATTGTCGTTGGCATGGTCGCGGTGATGGCGATCGTGGCAAGCGGAACGGTCGGTCTTTTGCTTGCTCTGCCAGGCGTCGCGCCCGTCGTGGCGATCCTGGCCGCGAGCTACTTCCTGCGGCTGGCCTGGCGGATAGCGACCGCGCCGCCTCTCACGAAAGAGAGTGCGCAGCGGGAGCCGCCGACCATGGCGGCGGGCCTGCTCCTGTCGCTGGTCAATCCGAAGGGCTACGTCGCGATGGCCGCGCTCTATTCGGGGTTCACGCTGCTGCCCGACCGGCTCGGGGTGGATGTGGCGCTGAAGCTCGTCGTGCTCACTGTGGTCGTTACCGTGGTGAACGTTGCGTGGCTGCTCACCGGTGCGGCGCTCACGCGTTTCTTTCGCGATCCCCCAAGCAACCGTCTCATCAACCTCGTCTTCGCCGGCGCGCTCGTCGGATCGGTCGCTCTCGCTTTCCTCGTTTGACGGCTTGCACCGCCGCAGAAGATTGTCGACGTGCTATTCCGCGACGCGCTGGAAGCGGAGGAACTTTCCGATCCTGCTGCGGCCGGGGCACTTGAAGGCCTCGATGGCGGAATCGCTGAGACGCATCGGCGGCGGATCGGGCGGGATCGACGCGACCCGTTCGGCCGTGGCGGGAGCCTCGGGCAGGTCCCGGCTGGTCGCCGCCCGCAACGCCGAGAGAATGGCGGCGGGCGCCTGGACGTGAGGCATCTCGCCGATGCCGTTGAAGCCGAACGGAATGCCCGGCACCGGACTCTCCACGAACCGGCAGTTCACCACCGGGGCGTCCGTCATGCGGGGTAGGTGGTAGCCGCGCCAGTCGCCATTCAGCGGCCGGCCGTCGCGGTATTCGAGCGACTCGCTCAAGGCAAATCCGAGGCCCATCAGCGAACCGCCGGTGATCTGTCCCAGGGCCAGCGCCGGATGCGCGACACGGCCGGCGTCCTGGACGATGTCCATTTGAACCACCCGGACCAGTCCCAGTTCGACATCGACATCCACGACGCATCGATTGGCCGAGAACGAAAGCGCGACGTGAACCGGTTCCGTCGAATGGAGATCATCCACCGGTCGCGTCGTGCGCTGGTCGAAGCGTTCGGTTGCGCGGAAGACGAGGCCCATCCCGGCTTCCGCAACGGGTGCCAGTCGGTCACCGTGGCGTGAGACGACGAAGTCGTCCCGGATGCCCAGCGTCCCGGCATCGAGGCCATGCTCGCGCCCGAAGAACTGCAGAAACCTCTTCTTGAGGCGGGTGGCCGCGAGGTGAATTGCCGGACCGGAAGTTATCGTCTGCTGCTGGGCGTCGGTGCTGGCGGCGGGCGGCATGGCAGTGTCGCAACCGGCAACTCTGACGTCGCTCACGCCGAGGGTCGACTGGACGATCTGGATCGCAACGGCCACGAATCCCTGTCCGACCTCTGCCGCGGCTCAGGCCACCGTCGCGATGCCGTTGTGGAGGGTCAGAAGCGCCGTCGAGTTCACGGGGCACCCTTCCGAGAAGCAGGTATTCTTGACGGCGGCGGCAAGGCCCACGCCCCGATGGACATGCTTGGGACGAGTCGGCGTGGCGACCCCGCCGGGAAGGGCGGACCGGACGGAAATGGGCTCGTCAGCGGGCGGAACAGAAGGCAGCGGCATCGCCTGGCAGAGGTCGACCAGTTCGGAGACAGGCGCGTGTCGCTCCTGCACCTGCCGGAACGTCCATGTGTCGCCGCCCTTGATCAAATTCTGGCGTCGCAGTTCGGCGCCCTCCAGGCCG
>JAGNNA010000443.1 GCA_017990895.1 Reyranella sp. | reverse complement strand
CTCTCTTCCTCAAGACCCTAAATCTGTATCAGTGGTCCTGACGACGGACATCACGACCGGCAAGGTCATGCTGGAGAGTAGGGCGCGGCTTGCACCGCCCAGGACCGTTTCGCGCAAGCGGGAAGACGTACAATATCACCGTCGAATTGCCGGGCTTGAACGAGGCGGACGTGAAGGTCTAGGTCGAGGATGACGTCCTCACGCGATCTGATTGCCGGGGATCGGTGCGTGCTGGTTGCGTATTGACGGCATGTTACCGACTCACCAAAGAATGCCGTGAGGGACTGCGTCGGTTGAATTGAGGTCATGCGGTCGATCAGGGCGAGTCAATACAACAGGTACCGCTGCCTCAGCTCGCGGAACTCGCTGAGAGCGGGTGTCCAGGATTGTGCAATGTCGCGGGGATCGTCTTGCGCCTTGACCGCCGCAAGCGAGGCTCTTGAGCCGATCATGCCGAGCGTGCGATCGATCTGGAAGCGGTCGCCATGGAGGCGCCACAGCGCTCCCATCAGTTCGACGCCGAGCAGGGGGCTATCGAGCCTGTTGCGGTCAGTGAGGGTAATGCGCACGCCCTCGCATTTCTGGCCGGCAAAGGCCCATTCGCGCGGCGTGAAGGTCGCAGCCTCGAAGCGCACGCCGGCGAGCTTGCGCCCGTTCATATGGTCGGCCAGCGCCTTGCCGTCGATCCACGGCGCGCCCATCAGCTCGAAGGGCTGATCGGTGCCGCGGCCGACACTGACATTGGCGCCTTCGATCATGCCGACACCAGGATACAGCACGGCCTGATCGAGCTTTCGGAGGTTCGGCGAGGGCGGCACCCAGGGAAATCCGGTCTGGTCGAACCACATCGCACGGTCGTATCGGCGCATGGTGACGACATGCAGCTTGGTGCCGAGCTTCTTCTCGGCATTGAACAGCCTCGCCAGTTCGCCGAGCGTCATGCCGTGGCGCACCGGCAGGGGCATGTAGGTGATGAAGGAAACGAGATCGGCATCGAGCATTGCGCCCTGCACCATGCCGGCAGTGATGGGATCGGGCCGGTCGAGCACATAGAAATCGAGCTTCTGGGCGGCCGCAGCCTCCATCGCGTAGGCCATGGTCGTGGGATAGGTGTAGTAGCGCGTGCCGACATCTTGCATGTCGAAGACCAGTGCATCGAGGCCCGCCAGCATCGCGGGCGTCGGCCGCCTGGTATCGCCATAGAGGCTGAATATCGGCAGACCTGTAGCCTGGTCGCGACCCGCGGCGATCTTGCCCTCGGCCGCAGCGTCGAGCCCGTGCTCGGGGCTGAACAATGCCACAAGCTTGGGGCCATTGGCTTGGTGCAGGACGTCGGCGGTCCGTCGTCCCGCCGAGTCGCGCGCCGACCGATTGGTTATCAGGCCGACCCGCCGACCGGCAAGCTGGCGAAAGCCGTAGGCTTCGAGGACGTCGATACCGGACATTACCCTGCTCTGCCCGCTCCGCGCTGCGGCGCCGGCGACGGTGGAGATGCGCCGTAGCATCTGCAGATTGTTGCCCTTGCCGTCGGGATGCAGGCGGTTGGAGAGAACGATCAAGAAGCTCCCGGTCGAGGGATCGATCCAGATCGCCGTGCCGGTATAGCCAGTGTGGCCATAGGACTGCGTCGAGAAGGATGGCGCCAGCCACACGGCATAGGGTGAATCGATGTCCCAGCCCAGGCCGCGCAAGGCCGGTCTGCCGGGCGGGCTCTGCGGCTGCGTCATGGCCGCAATTGAACCCGGCTTCAGCACGCCCTTGCCGCCCGACAGCATCATCTGCGCGAAGCCGGCCAAGTCGTCGGCGGTGGTGAAGGCGCCGGCATGGCCGGCAACGCCGCCCATGCGATGGGCGATCGGATCCTGAACCTCACCCCAGCGCAGAAGGCCCTCCTCGACGTCGGCCGGCGCGATGCGGTCTCGCTGGGCCGTAGAGGGTCGGAAGCCGGTGTCGCGCATGCCGAGCGGCTGGAAGATGTTCTTGGCGGCGTAGGCGTCGAGCGGCTGGCCGGAGACGCGCCGCACGATCTCGCCCAGGACGATGAAGTCGACGTCGCTATAGACGAATCGCGTGCCGGCGGGCGCCAGCGGCTTCAGCGTCACGATGGTGTCCAATGCACCCTCGGTGCCCGACCACGCGCGCGTCGGGATGCCGGCCGGCAAGGCGGCATAGTGGGTGAGGAGCTGGCGGACGGTAATGTCGCCCTTGCCGTTGGCCGCGAAGGCCGGCCAGTAGGTGGCAGCCGGCCGGTCGAGATCGATCTGGCCGCGCTCCACGAGCTGCATGATCGCCACCGACGTTGCCATCACCTTGGTGAGCGAGGCGGCGTCGTAGATGGTGTCGATGGTGGCGGGCTTTACCGTCGGCATCACGGAACGCTGCCCATAGGCCTGGCGCAGCACGACCTTGTCGCCGATGACCAGTATGACGACGGCGCCGGGGATGTGCCCGGCGGCAATCTCGTCACGCACGATGGCGCCGATGGCGTCGGCGGCACGGCTTGGATCTGAGGCAGGCGGCGCGGCCGAGGCAGGCGTCGCAGGCGTCGCGCAGGCGACAGCTGCCTGGCAGATCAGGCCGACAAGGAAGAGCCGCAACGCCTCAGCGGGTCGCCTTGGCCTTGGTCTCGGGAGGCTCGGGCTTGATGTCATTGGTCGAGTAGACATTGCGGGGGTTCCACAGCATCCAGCCGTCGGTACCGGCGTCGCGCGATGCTTTGACTTGCTTGGCAATCTCATCGGCGCCGAAGACCTTTCCGCCAAAGGCATAGTCGGTGAACGCCTGCAGCCAGGGCCTGAACCGCACCGCCGTGTTCGCCGTCCGGCGGTTACACTCTTCGAGCGAGAGGTTGACGATCTCGTAGGGATGTTCGATCGGGTTGCGGTAGCCGGGAATGCCGAACTGGAAGCCCGACGGATAGAGCATCGGGGAGATGATGTCGACCGCTGTGGCAAGATCCTCGACCCTCTGCCCGATGCCGGTGTCGTTCTGGTTCCAACAGATGTAGCCGAAGGAGTCCATTGCCGTGAACACATTGTAGGGTGTGAGCCGGTTGCGTGCCTCGAGCAGGAACCCGGTAATCGCAGCCACACGCGTGTTTTCGTCGCGTGCGTTGGCGAAGGCAAGACCGCCGGTGTCGGGGAAGCGGATGTAATCGAACTGGATCTCGTCGAAGCCCGCCGCAGCGGCTTCCTCGGCCACGCTCAAGCTGAACTCCCACGCCTCCTTACGGGAGGGATCAAGCCACGCAAGGCCCTCGCGGTCCTTCCATAAGCCACCGCCCACGGTACGGATTCCCAACTCCGGGTGCGCCGTCGCCAGGAGGTCGTCCTTGAAGACCACGATGCGCGCGATCAGGTAGATGCCCTTGGCCTTGAGGGACGTCGCGAGTTCCTTCAGGTCGGGAATGGTGCGCAGTTTCTGGGCCCCGATCTTGGCGGCGAGCGGCAGCTTGCTGGGATAAGGAATGAGACCGCGATCGCCCTTGAGATCGATCACCAGTGCGTTCAGCCCGCTCTTCTCGATCACCTCGAGGGCGGGATCGCGCAGGAACGGTGCACCGATTCCGTAGACCGTGAGATAGAGTGCCTTGGGCCGCAACTGCACGAGGCGAGTGGTCGGCGACCCGGCGTCGCTCTCCGCGATGGTGGCGCGGCCATAGCCGACGGCGCGGACTTGCAGGGGCTGGACGCCTACCGCGGCGCGATAGTGGCCCTGCTCGTCGGTCAGCACCGTCTTGTTGCCTGACGTGACAATGGCACGGGCGATCGCAGCGCCGGTCTTGGCATCGACGACGGTACCTTCGCGCTCGACCTCGCGC
>JAGNNA010000442.1 GCA_017990895.1 Reyranella sp. | reverse complement strand
GTTTACTACATAACGCCGTTGAACTCGGGCAGCTCGTCGAGGAACAGCACGCCGTGATGGGCGAGCGACACCTCCCCCGGTTTGGGCCGCGCCCCGCCGCCGATCAGCGCCTGGAGGGTCGCCGAATGATGCGGGTCGCGGAAGGTTCGACGACGGCTCAAGCGGCCCTCGGCGAGGTCCCCGGCCAGCGAGCGCACCATCGAGGCTTCCAGCGCCTCCTCCGGATCGAGCGGCGGCAGCAGGCCGGGCAGGCGCGCCGCCAGCATCGACTTGCCCGAGCCGGGCGGCCCGATCATCAGCAGATTGTGGCCGCCCGCCGCCGCGATCTCGAGCACCCGCTTGGCGCTCTCCTGGCCTTTGATCTCCGAGAGGTCGGGATAGGACGCGCGGTCATCCGCCATCAGCGCCTCGGGCGCAGGCAGGATCTGCTGGCCGCGCAGATGGTTGATCAGCGCCAGCAGCGAAGGCGCGGCAATGATCGGCGGCCGTTCCGTGTCCGGGAGGGAATCGAAGCCACCCCACGCGGCCTCGCCTCCGCAGACCGACGGGCAGATCACGCCGCGCCCCGCCGCCTGGGCGGCGATCGCCGCCGACAGGACGCCCGGCACGCGACTGAGCGAGCCGTCGAGCGCCAGTTCGCCCAGCACCACGAACCCCTCGACGCTCTCGCGCGGCAGCACGCCCAGCGCCGCCAGCAGACCCAGCGCGATCGGCAGGTCGTAGTGGCTGCCTTCCTTGGCGAGATCGGCCGGCGACAGGTTCACCGTGATGCGCTGCGGCGGCAGGGCCAGCCCAAGCGCCCGAAAGCAGGCCCTAACCCGCTCCCGGCTCTCGCCCACCGCCTTGTCCGCCAGCCCGACCACCGCGAAGGCGATGGTGCCCGGCGCCACCAGCACCTGCACGTCCACCGGCAGGACATCGATACCCTGGAACGCCACCGTCCGAACCGTCGCCTGCATGTCCCGCTCCCGTTCTGTGGCGGGAACAATTAAAGAACGCACAGGGCGATAGTAAAGCACGCAACGGTTGCATATTGCTCTGCGACGCTCAAGCATCCGTTCGGCCGCCGCCCGTGCTAGGTTCCGGCCGCAAACGCGGGAGAGTTTCGTGACGGCCAAGCAGAAGATCGACGACCTCAATTTCACGCCGCCGGCGGCGATCACCGACCTCGCGGCCAAGGTGAAGGACTTCGTCAAAGACAAGATCATCCCCTACGAGACCGACCCGCGCTGGACGTCGCACGGGCCGACCGACGAGCTGCGGATCGAGATGAACGAGCTGGCGAAGGCCGCCGGCGTGTTCGCGCCGCAGGTGCCGAAGGAATATGGTGGCCAGGCGCTGAGCCAAGTCGGCCGCGCCCATGTCTTCGAGGCGGCGGGCTATTCGATCCTGGGGCCGACGGCGATCCATTGCGCCTCGCCCGACGAAGGCAACATCCACCTGCTCGACGTGGTGGCGCGGCCCGACCAGCGCGAGCATTTCCTGAAGCGCATGGCCACGGGCCAGATCCGCTCGATCTTCTGCATGACCGAGCCGGGCGGCGCCGGCTCGGACCCCAGCCTGATGACGACGACGGCCAGGCTCGAAGGCAACGAGTGGGTGATCAACGGCCGCAAATGGCTGATCACCGGCGCCGACGGCGCGGGCTGCGCGATCATCATGGCCCGGAACGAGGGCGGCCCGATGGACGGCCACGCCACCATGTTCTTGGCCGACCTGCCCGATCCCGCGATCCGCCTCGAGCGCACGCTCGACACGATGGATTCCTCCTTCACCGGCGGCCACGGCGTGATCGAGATCAAGAACCTGCGCCTGCCGGCCGACGCGGTGCTGGGCGAGATCGGCAAGGGCTTCCGCTACGCCCAGGTCCGGCTCGCCCCCGCCCGCCTCAGCCACTGCATGCGCTGGCTGGGCGCCGCCATGCGCGCGCAGGACATCGCCACGGAATATGCCCGCCACCGCGTCGCCTTCGGCAAGACGCTGGGCGAACACCAGGGCGTGTCGTTCATGCTGGCCGACAATCTGATGGACATGAACCAGGCGCGGCTGTCGATCTGGCACACCGCCTGGCTGCTCGACCAGGGCGAGCGCGCCTCGAACGAGAGTTCGATGTCCAAGGTGATCTGCTCGGAGGCCTATTTCCGCGTCGCCGACCGCTGCATGCAGATCCTGGGCGGCCTCGGCATCACGCGCGACACGGTGGTCGAGCGCTTCTTCCGCGACTCGCGCGCCTTCCGCATCTACGATGGCCCGTCGGAGGTCCATCGCTGGGCGCTGGGCGCACGAATCGTTTCGGGGAAGATGTAGGACGGAAGCCATGAAGGCGACGACACCGACCGAATCGCTCGCAGCACGTCGCGACCGCGCGTTCGGCGCCGGTGCGCCGCTCTTCTACAGCACGCCCCTGCACATCGTCCGGGGCCAGGGGGTCGAGCTGTTCGACCCCGAGGGCCGGCGCTACGTCGACATGTACAACAACGTGCCCTGCGTCGGTCACGCCAACCCCCACGTCGCCGAGGCGATGGCGCGCCAGCAGTCGACGCTGAACGTCCACAGCCGCTACCTGCACGAAGGCATCGTGGCCTTTGCCGAGCGGCTGGCGGCGCTGCACGGGCCCGAGATCGAGAGCGTGATCTTCTCCTGCTCCGGCACCGAGGCCAACGAGGTGGCGCTGCGCATGGCGCGCATGGCCACGGGGAAGGCCGGCATCGTCTGCACCAACGCGACCTATCACGGCAACAGCGAGGCGGTCGGCAAGATGACGCGCATCGGCAACGGCCAGAACACGGCCGGCGACGTGCGCGCGATCCCCTTCCCCGAGATGCTGCGGCCGCTGGTGCCCGGCGCCGGCGAGGACGAACTCTGCGAGGCCTATCTCGACCGGCTGCGCCAGGTCATCCGCGGCTTCGAGGAGGACGGCACGGGCTTCGCCGGGCTGATCGTCTGCTCGATCTTCGCCAACGAGGGCCTGCCCGACGTGCCGCGCGGCTTCATGGCGCGCGCCACCGAGATCGTGCACGCGGCGGGCGGGCTGGTGATCGCCGACGAGGTCCAGGCCGGCTACTGCCGCAGCGGCGTCTGGTGGGGCTACGACGTGCTGGGCTTCAAGCCCGACATCGTCGTCACCGGCAAGCCGATGGGCAACGGCCTGCCGCTGGCGGCCACCGCGGCGAGCCGCAAACTGGTCGAGACCTTCCGGACCGCGACGCGCTACTTCAACACCTTCGCCTCGAGCCCGCTGCAGGCCGCGGTCGGCATGGCGGTGATCGACGTCATCGAGCGCGAAGGCCTCGCCGCGAACGTCGCCAGCGTCGGCGCCTTCCTGAAATCGGCGTTGGCCGAGCGCCAGGACCGCTTCGCCTCGATCGTCGACGTGCGTGGCCACGGTCTGTTCATCGGCGTGGAGATCGCGAAGACCGACGCCGCGCGCGAGCCCGACCCGGACAAGGCAGTCGACATCATCAACCGCCTCAAGGATCGCGGCTTCCTGACGAGCAATGCCGGCGCCTACCGGAACGTCGTGAAGATCCGCCCGCCGCTGGTCTTCACGCAGGGCCACGCCGAGGAATTCCTGACCGCCTTCGATGCGACGATGGCGGACGTCGACGGCTGAAGCGCCCGATGGACGACGAGACCGTCGATCGGACATTCACGCCGGCCGCCCGCGCGGCACTGGCGGCCTTTCCGATCGATCGCCGGGACCTGACCCTGGTGTCGCTCTCCGAGAACGTCACCTTCAGGGTGACCGACGGCCGCGACGGCCGGCCTTACGTCTTTCGCCTGCACCGGCCGGGCTACCACGCGCTCGAGGAACTGGTCTC
>JAGNNA010000441.1 GCA_017990895.1 Reyranella sp. | reverse complement strand
CGGGTTTCGCACGCTCCGTGACGTCGAGGCTGATCGAGGTCTGGACCGGAGCGGGACGCGAAACGGGCGCCTTGGGAGCCACGGCAACGACATTCTCCGGCGCCGCCGCAGGACGCGCGACCGGCGGTTCCGCCGGAGCGGCCGGAGCCGCCGTGGGCTTCGGCGCAGAGAAGGCGCCGGTGATGCGCTGGAACAGGTTCGGCGCGCGATTGTCGGTCGCCGGCCGAGCCACGGTCGGTCGGGTGACCGGTTCGGCCCGCACGGGCGCCTTGGCCGTAGAGGGACGGCTGATGCGCCAATCGTTCTCGTCGACCAGAGGGCGTTGCGACGCTGCCGGCGCGGGCGCCGGAGCAGGCGGCGCCGCCACGACGGGGGCCGGGATCGGCGCAGGCGCCGGGGCGACCGGCGCAGCCTCGACCGGAGCCGCCATCATTACGGGCTCTTCGGCCGGCGCTTCGTAGGCAGGAGCCGGTGTCGGCATCGAGGCCATGATCGGCGCCGCCGGTGCGGCGGCTGCGACCGGCGGCGCAGGCGGCGCGACCGGAGCCGCGGGCGCCGCCGGCATCGCCGGAGCAGCGGCAGCGGCCGGCATGGCGACGCGGCCCACCGGCGGCGCGACCGGACGGCTCAGCGCCGGCTGGCCGGTCTGCATCGGCCGGTTCATGTCGAGCGACAGGTAGTTCGGCGCCGGCTGCTGGGCGGCCATGGCGGCGATGCCGGTGGCGACCACCGACACGCGCATGCGGCCATCCATCGTGGCGTCGAAGGTCGAACCGAAGATGATGTTGGCGTCGCCGTCCACTTCCTCGCGGATGCGGTTGGCCGCCTCGTCGACCTCGTGCAGCGTCATGTCGAGGCCGCCGGTGATGTTGATGAGAACGCCCTTGGCGCCCTTCATCGAATGATCTTCCAGCAACGGGTTGGAGATCGCCGACTCGGCCGCGACGCGGCTGCGATCCGGACCTTCCGCCTCGCCCGTGCCCATCATCGCCTTGCCCATCTCGCCCATGACGGTGCGGATGTCGGCGAAGTCGAGGTTGATGAGGCCCGGCATGACCATCAGATCGGTAACGCCGCGCACACCCATGTGCAGAACGTCGTCGGCCATCTTGAAGGCGTCGGCGAACGTCGTCTTCTCGTTGGCGATCTTGAACAGGTTCTGGTTGGGAATGACGATCAGCGTGTCGACGACCTTCTCCAGCTCCGTGATGCCCTGCTCGGCCGACTGCATGCGGCGGCGGCCTTCGAAGTGGAACGGCTTGGTGACGACGCCGATGGTGAGGATGCCCTGCTCGCGCGCCGCGGCGGCGATGACGGGCGCCGCACCGGTGCCGGTGCCGCCGCCCATGCCGGCGGTGACGAACACCATGTTGGCACCGTCGAGGAGCTGCAGGATCTCGGGCAGCGCTTCCTCGGCGGCCTGGCGGCCGACCTCGGGCCGTGCGCCGGCGCCAAGTCCCTGGGTGATGGTGATACCGAGCTGGACGCGCCGGTCGGCGAGCGACTGGCTCAGCGCCTGCGAATCGGTGTTCGCAACGATGAACTCCACGCCTTCCAACGCGGCGCTGATCATGTTGTTGACGGCGTTTCCGCCCGCGCCACCGACACCGACGACGGTAATGCGCGGCTTAATCTCGGACTCCGTCTGAGGGAGACTGAGGTTGATGGTCATTCGGTTTTCTCCACGCAAACGAGGGGTTATCTGCCCGGAGCGACAGCGTGAATCTCCTGTTTGTTCAGAGACCCTTCACCGCCACCGGCTTTTTCTTATCTTTATATCTATAGCCTGTGGGATTTGCCTTATCCCGTACAACATATTGCCTAAAAGTTATCCCTAATCCAACTGCCAATCCGGCCGATCCGACTCGACGGCGCTTCGTTCGCCGCCGGCTGGCTTTGCGTCACCGCATGATTCTGGAGCGCAAAGGACAGAAGACCGGCAGCCGCGGAAAATGCCGGCCCGCCGGTCGAATCCGCAAGTCCCGCGAGCCGGAGCGGCGCACCGGTGCGGACCTTCTTGTTGAGAATCGCGGCGGCAACCTCGGGCACACCGTCGAGCTGACAGCCGCCGCCGACCAATACGGCCCGACCGCCTGCCAACTTATCCACACCGCTCGCCTCGAGTCGGCTCCGCACGAGCTCGAACGTCTCCTCGACGCGCGGACGAATGATGCCGACCAGGATCGAACGCGGAATGTGGTTGGGCCGCGTGCGGTCCTCCTCGCCGATCAGCGGCACGTCGATGATGTCGTATTCGTCGTTGGGCTTGGCGACGGCGCGGCCGATCTGCGTCTTCATCCGCTCTGCATGCGCGACCGGCGTCGACAGGCCGCGCGCGATGTCACGCGTGACATGCTCGCCGCCCACCGGGATCGAATCGACGTGCACGAGATGGCCTTCGTAGAAGACCGCGATCGACGTCGTGCCGGCGCCCATGTCGATCAGGGTCACGCCAAGGTCACGCTCGTCCGAGACCAGCGAGCTGAGGCCGGCGGCGTGGGCCGCAACGACGCGGTCGGCGATTTCCAGATGGGCACGTCGCACGCAGACCTGCAGGTTGCGCATGGCGCCGCTCGCCGCGGTCACCAAGTGAACATCGACCCCCAGCCGCTCGCCGAACATGCCGCGCGCATCGCGGACCGGCGTGCCGTCGACGGTGTAGCCGATCGGAGCGGAATGGATGATGTCTCGATCCGCTGTCTCGGCCGGAAGCTGGATGTGCTGCTGGACGCGGCGGACGTCGCGCTCGCCGATCTCGTGATGCCCGATCGCCACTTCGAGGCTCTGGTTGTGCGAGGCGGCGGAGCCGCCGCTCACGCCGACGATCACGTCACGGACCTGCTCGCCGCACATCTCCTCCGCGGTCGACACGGCCGAGGAAATGGTGCGGGTGGCGGCCTCCATATCGACGATGTTGCCGGAACGCATGCCGAGCGCGGGCTGGTGTCCGATACCGACGACACGGAGGCCCTGGCCATCGACGCGGGCCACGAAACACACGACCTTGTTCGTTCCGATATCGAGCGCCGCAATGACGCCATTTCTCGCCTTCGCCACGATGTCCCCCGTCTTACGCGTACTCTCGCGATCTGTTTTGGATTCTACGCTGGGCCGGGCGTCGCGTCGCCCGGATTGCGCTTTCTGAGATAAAGTTTGTCTGGCAGCCTGATATCGACGACGCCGAACTCTCGCGACAGCAGCTTGTGCTGCCCGTCGAGCTTGGCGAGATGCTGCAGGGCCGCGACGGCGTCCTCTTCCGGCAGCCAGATCTCGACACCATTGTTCAGGATGAGATTCCAGCGCCGCTGTCCGACCCAGACGGCGGCGCGCAGCTGCCGCGCCACCGTCGGCTCATAGGTGAGCAGGAGCAGAAGGTCGCCGACGTGATCCGGCGCGCCGGGGCCGCCCAGCAGCAATAGCGTCTCGGCACCCGGCGGCATGCGGCTCGCCCGCACCGTGCGGCCGTTCGCATCGATCAGCGTGTACTGATTGCCGTTCTGCCAGATCGCGACCGCGCGGCGTTCCTTCATCGTGACATAGAGCGTGTCCGGCAGGCGGCGCTCGACCGTCGCCCATTCGACCCAGTCGATCGCCTCGAGCCGCTTGCGCGACGCCTGGAGGTCGATGCCGAGAAGCGAGTCACCACGGCTGACGTTCAAGGCCGCCAGCAGATCGGCACGCTCGACGTAGTCGCGGCCCTCGACGGTAACGTCGGCCAGCTTGAACGGCGTGATGGCGCCGACGACGGTGCGCGAGATCGAGTCGAACTGGTTCTGCGCCTCGACCAGCCAGCCCTCGCGCCAGGCCCACCATCCGCCCCCG
>JAGNNA010000100.1 GCA_017990895.1 Reyranella sp. | reverse complement strand
CGAATTCTGCGACCGCGACGCCTTCGAATACTGGGCGGCCTTCGTATCGGAACCGCAGAACAGCCCCGAAGCGGTCGGGCTGATCGCCGGTGTTGATCCCGAGACGATCCGTGGCGCCGCGCGGCTCTACGCCACCGGAGGCAACGCCGCGATCTACTATGGTCTCGGCGTCACCGAGCACAGCCAGGGCACCACGACGGTCATGGCAATCGCCAATCTCGCCATGGTGACCGGAAATCTCGGACGGCCGGGCGTCGGCGTGAATCCGCTGCGCGGCCAGAACAACGTCCAGGGCGCCTGCGACATGGGGTCTTTCCCGCATGAACTGACGGGCTATCGCCATGTCTCCGACGATGCGACGCGCGAGATGTTCGAAGAGATGTGGGACCGGTCGCTCGATGCCGAGCCGGGCCTGCGCATCCCCAACATGTTCGATGCGGCGATCGAGGGCACCTTCAAGGGGCTCTATGTCCAGGGTGAGGACATCCTCCAGTCCGATCCGAACACGACGCATGTCGTGCAGGCGCTGTCGGCGATGGAATGCGTCGTGGTGCAGGACCTGTTCCTGAACGAGACGGCGAACTACGCCCATGTCTTCCTGCCGGGCTCGACCTTCCTCGAGAAGGACGGCACCTTCACCAACGCCGAGCGCCGCATCAATCGCGTGCGCCGGGTGATGACGCCCAGGAGCGGCATGGCCGACTGGGAGATCACGTTGGCCATCGCCAGGGCCATGGGCTTCGAGATGCAGTACCGGCATCCGTCGGAGATCATGGAAGAGATCGCGGCACTGACGCCGACCTTTGCCGGTGTGTCCTACGATTTCCTCGACAGGGTCGGTTCGGTCCAGTGGCCCTGCAACGAAATGGCACCGCTCGGTACGCCGGTCATGCATGTCGGCGGCTTTGTCCGCGGCAAGGGCAATTTCCTGATCACGGAATACGTGCCGACCGACGAACGGACCGGCCCGCGCTTTCCGCTGCTGCTCACCACGGGCCGCATCCTCAGCCAGTACAATGTCGGCGCCCAGACGCGGCGGACCGGTAATGTCGTGTGGCACGACGAGGACCTGCTGGAGATTCATCCGCACGATGCCGAGCAGCGCGGTGTGCGCGACGGCGACTGGGTCAGGCTCGACAGCCGCGTCGGCAGTACCAGCCTGCGCGCCCGGATCACCGACCGGGTGGCGCCGGGCGTCGTCTACACGACTTTCCACCATCCCGAGACGCAGGCTAACGTGGTCACGACGGACCTATCGGACTGGGCGACCAATTGCCCGGAATACAAGGTCACCGCCGTTCAGGTATCGCCGTCCAATGGCCCGGGCAACTGGCAGAAGGAATATGCCGAGCAGGCCCGGCACAGCCGGCGCGTCGCGGCGGAGTAGGCCGGATGTCGTCCGGAAAACTCGTGATGATGGCAAATCAGATCGGCAGGTTCTTCGTGCCGCAGCGTGGCGTCGATCCGGTCGCCGCCATCGCTACGCACCTCCGGAAGTTCTGGGATCCCCGCATGCGCGCCGCCATCGTCGCGCATCTGGACAAAGGCGGGGAGGGGCTGGACGAGCCCGTCCGCCAGGCCGTCCTTCGCCTGAAGGATGGCCGATCGTAGTTCCTGGCGGCTCAGCGCATCTCGAACGGATTGGCAGGATCGAATCGGGCCGCGTATGGTGTGTGAAAGCATACAAGACATGTTGCGGCTTCGACCCATGCTCTCGGTCGGCCGCCCCTATCGATGAGTGCCCTGATCCATGACCCGGCTGACTCTTATGATGCTGCTAACCGCCCTGGTGGCCGGCCAGGCGATCGCCCAGAGCGACAACGCGGCCTATTGCAAGAAGCTTGGCGACTACGCGACCCGATACTTGGGCGATCCCGGCGGCAACGGTGGCACGCGTCCCGATTTCGACATCATCGATGGCATCAGCAAGTGCAACAAGGGCAACACGGCAGCCGGCATCGCCATCCTGGAGAAGAAGATCCGCAGCAAGGGCTTCACGCCGCCCGCACGCTGAAACCAGTCGGGCGCGAATTGCTGAAGGGTAGATCCGAAAGTGGTAGGCCGCAAATGCAAAAGCGGCCCTTTCAAGGCAACTGCCGATTGTGAAACGGGACCATGGACAGGCGATGGTCAGACAGGGTGAAATGCTGCTATCGTAACAACGGCGCGCAGCTTGCGTCGGAAATTAAGGACACTCACGCTATGGCTTCAGGTACCGTTAAGTGGTTCAACGCCACCAAAGGCTTCGGATTCATCCAGCCCGACACGGGCGGCAAGGATGTCTTCGTCCACATCAGCGCGGTCGAGCGGGCCGGGCTGAACGGCCTGAATGAAGGCCAGAAGATCAGCTACGATGTTCAGGTCGAGCGGGGCAAGGAAGCCGCAGTCAACCTCAAGGCCTGAGTCGGACGCACCCGCACGCCGCGCTTTGCCAAGGCGAGCGCAGGCAGTCCGGGAAACGAACGAAACCATCGCACGCTCGTCCATCAACGGGGCGGGGTGCTAGCTTGAAGGGCTTCGGGACGCCTGCACAGGGGTTCCGGAGCCTTTTTTGCGATCAATGGTGAAGCCCCTCATGTTTATTTGCCCCGAGCGACCCAGGGTTGGAATGGTGTCGGTCGCATCAATCATTTGAGTCCATTTACCGTCACAAAAAGGCTCGGCCTCCTTTCGTAGGGTCCGACGGCGTTCCTCTTGGGTGCGTGAATGCTGCAGGCAGGATTGAGTATGCGGAGCTTGTCGGCCCTTCTCGTTTTTGCGCTCGCGTCGATTGCGACTGCCTTGGATGCGGGCGAGCTACGCGCTTCGACCATCCTGACCCTGCCGCCCCCGATACTCCAAGATTCTTACCTGCAGACCGATGCGCGGGAGACTCCGAGGCTGCGGCTGACGGGCATGATCGAAGCTGGCGACGTCGGCAGGCTGCGGGAGATGTTGATCAAACTCCAGGCCTCCTCGCCCGGGAAAACCGGAATGCCGCTCGCCACGATCGAACTGAGCAGTCTGGGGGGCAATCTGGCGGAGGGCGTCCGGATCGGTGAGCTGCTGCGGAGCTTCAAGGTCGTCGCCGTGGTCCGCAAGCAGGACGTCTGCCTGTCGGCCTGCGCGCTGGCTCTGCTCGGTGGCACCGCGGTGCGCATTGCGCCGGCGTATCCGTCGGATTGCAACGTCGAGATCGGCGGCAAGGTCGCCTTCCACAATTTCTTCCTCGATCGGACCGCGCTGCGCGACGTGACCCTCGAAGATCCCGTCGCGAGCCGCCTCCAGGGGTTCGCGGATGCGCGCGGCGGCGCGGCGATGCTGATCCGGTACGCCGCCGACCTGGGACTTCCACCGGCCTTCGTGGCGAATCTCATGGCGAGGCCGGTCGAGGAATTCCAGCATGTCGAGACCATCGGTGAGTTCCTGGCACTCAATCTCTGCCCGGCCGGCCTCGACCGGCCGGCGCTGCCGATGTCCCATCAGGCCGTCAATGTCTGCAACAACTCGCTGGCCGCATCCGCGCCCCTGTCCGCCTTCATCGTGGGCCCGATCGCCGCGCCACAGGTCCGCCAGTACATGCTGGAGCGCGTACAAGCCGGGATGAATGCCGCCAGGACGAAGGGCAGGCTCGCGGACCAGCTCGCCACCTGGTCGGTGATGCGGATCAAGGACGAAGTCGACAGGCTCTACGACGATCTCCGCGCGGCAGGCGTCGCCTTGCCCGAGTTGGTGGGGCCGACTTTCGAAGTCTCGCTCAACCAGTCCGGCCGCGTCCGCCCAGCCTGCTATGTCAGCCTTTCGGCGACCGATCCGGACAAGTATGAGGTCGTGCTCCAGGGCGAGCGGGGCCTCACGGAGGCGATCCGGAAGCCACCCGCCAATGCGCGGCGCATGTTCCTGTTCGATCGCCTCACCGTGGCGAACCAGCGTCCATCGTTCGACCTGCGCGATGTCGTGCTGCCCGATATCGAAGGCCGGCCGGCGCCGCCGCTCAGCTCCGGTGTGGTGCCCCGGCGCGCCGGCACCGGCGAGTAGGGCTGCCGGCGGGGTCAGCGGCCGCCGACGACCCAGCCGGTCTCCTTCGCGAAGGCTTCGAAGAATTCCGTCTCATAGGCCCGCTCGGGCGTCTCGCGCACGAGGCTGTCAATCCGCTCCGCGTCACGACCGACCAGGATGCGCCAGCGTTCGTTGCGCACGCCATCGAGGATGATGGTGGCTGCCTCGGCCGCCGTCGTCGGCGCTTCCTCGAGGAAGCGCCGCGCGCGCTCCGCGATCGTCCGCCGGACGTCGTCGTCCGAAAGCCCGGTGGCATCGATGCCCATCGAGGCGATGCGGGCCCGCGCCAGCCCGACCTCGTGCGCGGTGATCTCGTCGGTCTGGTTGCCGCTCTGCAGCTTGCGTGAGTTGGCGATGATCGACGTGCCGATATGGCCGGGCATCACCACCGAGCACTTGATGTGGGGGGCATTGAGACGCAGGTCGGTGATGAGCGCCTCGGTGAAACCCTTCACGGCGAACTTGGCGGCGGCATAGGCCGTCTGCGGGATGTTGGGGGCGATATAGGCCCAGAAGCCGTTCACGCTCGACGTATTGACGATGTGGCCGGCGTCGGCGCGCAGCAGCATCGGCATGAAGGTCCGCGTGCAGAGATAAACGCCGCCCCAGCAGATGTTGAACGTGCGTTCCCATTCGTCTCGAGCGTTGACTAGGAAGCTGCCGCCGCCGCCGATGCCGGCATTGTTGAACAGGAGATGGATGTGATCAGTCTCGTGCTGCTCCGCCAGCTCGTCACGGAAGCGCACGACTTGGGGCTCGTCGGCCACGTCGGCGATGTGCGTGGTGATGCGCTGGCCCTGGTTCAGTCCGGCCGCCTCGCAGAGCCGCCTTGTCTCGGCCATTGCGCTGTCCGACACGTCGCCCAGCGCGATACTGCAGCCCTCGGCCGCGAGTTGCCGCGCCAACTCGCGCCCCATGCCCATGCCGCCACCGGTGATGACCGCGATCCTGCCTGCGAAGTCTTTCATGATTTCCTCCCGATGCCTGCGAGCTTAGCCCAATCATGCGCGAACGACAGGCCGGTTGCCGCCACATTCGCCGACTACGCACAGGCTCCCGTCATGAGGAGGAAGCAGTGCCCGTTTCGATCGCCCGTCGCACGTTTCTGGCAGCGCCGCTGCTTTCCCTGCCGGCCTTTGCCGACGATGCCGTGTCGTCGCTTCGCGAACTCGAGCGGCGCAACGACGGTCGCCTCGGCGTGGCGATGCTCGACACGGCGGACGGCCGACGCGTCGTCTATCGGGGCGACGAGCGTTTCCCGATGTGCAGCACCTTCAAGTTCCTGGCGGCGGCCCTGATACTGGCCCGCGTCGACCGCAGCGAGGAGCAACTCGACCGCCGCATCGTCTTTTCCGAGAGTGACATCGTCACCTACTCGCCGGCGACCAAGGAGCACGCCGGACCGGGCGGCATGACGGTCGAGGCGATCTGCGCCGCGGCCATGACGCTGAGCGACAACACGGCGGGCAACTTGATGCTCGCGAGCTTCGGCGGTCCGGAGGGACTGACTGCCTTTGTCCGCACTCTGGGCGATCCGGTGACCCGACTCGACCGGATCGAGACCGCGCTGAACGAGGGCACGCCGGGCGATCCGCGCGACACGACCTCGCCTCTGGCGATGCTCGGCACGATGCAGAGGCTTGTTGCCGGCGACGTCCTGTCGGCCGCTTCGCGCGAACGATTGACCGGCTGGTTGGTCGCGAACAAGACGGGCGACAAGCGGCTCAGGGCCGGCATGCCGAAGTCCTGGCGCATCGGCGACAAGACCGGCACGGGCGGCAACGGCAGCGCCAATGACATTGCCGTCGCCTAGCCACCCGGGCGCGCGCCGGTCTTCGTCACCGTCTACTACACGGGCTCCACCATCTCCGACGAGGCGCGCAGCGCCGTGATCGCCGAGGCGGACCGGATCGGGACGGCCGGCTTCGCTTGATCAGGCCGGCAGCTTCGGTGCGCTCGGGTGCTTGGGTAGGAAGGCCGTGAGCAGGCCGAGCAGCAGCAGGAACGGCGTCACCTTGTAGACGGCCTCGATGCCGGCATGATCGGCGATCTCGCCGAGTGCTGCGGCGCCGAGGCCGCCAAGGCCGAACGAGACGCCGAAGAACATGCCGGCGACCAGCCCGACCCGACCGGGCAGGAGTTCCTGCGCGTAGACCAGGATGGCGGAGAAGGCCGACGCCATGATGATCGCGACCGTGACCGCGAGGATGCCGGTCCAGAACAGGTTGGCGTAGGGCAGCATCAGCGCGAAGGGCAGGGCGCCCAGGATCGAGAACCACATGACCGGGATGCGGCCGACCCTGTCGCCCACGATGCCGCCCAGGATCGTTCCGGCGACGATGCCGACCAGGAAGGCGAACAGGAAGAGCTGAGCGGTCTGCACTTCGACGCCGAACTTCTGGATCAGGTAGAAGGTGAAGTAGGAGCCGAGGCTCGCGCTGTACACGTTCTTCGAGAAGAGCAGCGCCACCAGGATCGCGACGGCGACGCCGACTCGGGCTTTGGACAGGGTCACATGACCGGCCGCCGCGGCAGCCTTGCGCGCCGCAGGCTTCTGGCTGGCGCGATTGGCCTTGTACCAGTGGCCCACCTGGAACAGCACGATCATCGCGACGAGGGCGGCGGCCGAGAACCAGACGATGCTTCGCTGGCCGGCCGGCACGACGATGAAGGCCGCGAGCAGCGGACCGGCGGCGGAGCCCATGTTGCCGCCGACCTGGAACAGCGACTGGGCGAGCCCGTAGCGGCCGCCGGCGGCCATGCGCGCCACGCGCGAGGCTTCCGGATGGAAGACCGAGGAGCCCATGCCGATCAGTGCGGCCGCGAACAGGATCAGCGGATATGAATTCGCCTGCGACATCAGCAGGAGGCCGACCAGGGTGAAGCCCATGCCGACCATCAGGGAATAGGGCTGGGGCTTCTTGTCGGTGTACATGCCGACGACCGGCTGCAGCATCGACGCAGTGCACTGGAACGCCAGGGTGATGAACCCGATCTGACCGAATGACAGTGCGTATGAATCCTTGAGGATCGGATAAAGCGCCGGCACCAGCGACTGCATCATGTCGTTGAGCAGATGGCAGAAGCTCAGGGACAGGATGACGGCGAAGGTCGTGTTGTTCGCGGAAGCGGCGCCGGAAACGGCTGGGGCCGCGGGGGCAGGGACGGGCGCGGCACCGGCTGCCATCGTATTGTCGGACATACACGAAGTTTAAGCGGCGGCCCCCAACGTCGCCAGCGTCACACCGGCAAACCAGCCTTGCGGCGCTGTTGGTCGCCAACAGGTCTGAACCTTCGCCGCACCGATGCGTTGCATCGCCTGTGCGCACCGATGTTCCCGCCCGTCTCGACCGACTTCCCTGGAGCCGATTTCATCGGCTGGTCGTGGTAGCGCTCGGCATCACCTGGATACTGGACGGGCTGGAAGTCACCCTGGCCGGCTCGGTGGCGGCAGCCCTGCAGACCAGTTCGCGCCTGCAACTCACGGCCGAACAGGTTGGCCTCACGGGCAGCGCCTATCTCGCAGGTGCGGTACTGGGTGCGCTGTTCTTCGGCCATCTCACCGACAGGCTGGGCCGCAAAAGACTCTTCAACGTGACGCTGGGCGTCTACCTGGTCGCCACCGCGGCGACGGCCTTCTCCTGGGACTTCTACAGTTTCCTCCTGTTCCGCTTCCTGACGGGCGCGGGCATTGGCGGTGAGTATTCGGCGATCAATTCGGCGATCCAGGAGCTGATACCGGCGCGCCTGCGCGGCCGCATCGATCTCGCCATCAACGGCAGCTTCTGGATTGGCGCTGCGGGCGGCGCGCTGCTGTCCGTCTGGTTGCTCGATCCGAATATGCTCGCCCCCGACATGGGCTGGCGGGTCGCCTTCGGCAGCGGTGCGGTGCTGGGCCTGATCATCCTTTACCTGCGCCGCTTCCTGCCGGAGAGCCCGCGCTGGCTGATGATCCATGGCAAGCCGCGCGAGGCGGAGGGCGTCGTCGAGCAGATCGAGGTGCGGGTCGAGGCCGATACGGGCCGGAAGCTGGACCCGGTGACTGCGACTTTGTCACTCGGCGACCCGCACAAGACGACGATGGTTTCGGTCGCGCGAACCCTGCTCAAGCACTATCGAGGCCGCACGACCCTCGGCCTGGTCCTGATGGCCTCGCAGGCCTTCGTCTACAACGCGATCTTCTTCACCTACGCGCTTATCCTCACGAAGTTCTATGGCGTGGCCGCCGACGAGGTTGGTCTCTACATCCTACCTTTCGCCATCGGCAACTTTCTCGGGCCGCTTCTGCTGGGTCCCCTGTTCGACACGCTTGGGCGCCGGCAGATGATCACGGCCACCTATGCGATTTCAGGCGTGCTCCTGGCGGTGACGGGCTGGATGTTCGATGCCGACCATCTCGACGCCACCACCCAGACGGCGATGTGGAGCGTCGTCTTCTTCTTCGCGTCGGCGGCGGCGAGCGCGGCCTATCTCACCGTCGGCGAATGCTTCCCGCTCGAGATCCGGGCCCTTACCATCGCCCTGTTCTATGCCTTCGGCACGCTGATCGGCGGGGTCGGCGGGCCGTGGCTGTTTGGCGTGCTGATCGCGGGCGGCAGTTCGACCGAGATCATGTGGGGCTACCTGCTGGGCGCCGCGCTGATGGTCGCGGCGGCTCTGGTGACTCTGAAGCTCGGCATCGCCGCAGAGCGCAAGTCGCTGGAAGAGGTGGCGCCTCCTCTCTCCAGCGAGCGGCACCTGTAGAGATTAGGCGACGCGAACGGGGCGGGCGCGCTGGTTGTAGAGCATCTTGCGGATGCGTTCCTGTTCCTCGGGCGGCAGCTTCTCGCGATCCACCGCGAAGTCGGCGCCGACCGCCATGCCCTTCTGGACGGCGGGGCGCGCGCCCAACTCCTCGAACCAGCGCTTGAAGTAGGGGAACTCCTCGATGTCCTGGCCCTGGAACTTCCAGTTCACCGTCCACGGGTAGCAGATCATGTCGGCGATCGTGTACTGGTCGCCCGCGAGATACCTGTGCTTGTAGAGCCGGTTGTTCAGAACGCCGTACAGCCGGTTCACCTCGTCAGTGAAGCGGCGGATCGCGTAGCTCTGGTCGCCTTCCTTGGCCTGGTCGACGCGGCGGAAATGACCGCACTCGCCGCTCTTCGGTCCCTGGTTGGCCATCTGCCAGATCAGCCACTGGTTCACTTCGTGCTTGGTTCGAAGATCCTGCGGGTAGAACTTTCTGGCCCTCTCGGCGATATACATCATGATCGCGCCGGACTCGAACACGACCAGCGGCTTGCCGCCATCGGCCGGCGCGTTGTCGACCATCACCGGCATGCGATGATTGGGGTTCATCTCCAGGAAGGCATCGGTGAACTGGTCGCCCTGTCCGATGTTCACCGGCACGACCTTGTAGGGCAGGCCGCATTCCTCGAGCAGGATGGTGACCTTCTTGCCGTTGGGCGTCGGCCAGTAATGCAGATCGATCATTCGCTTCCTCCGAAGAGCGGTATTGGTGGGGGAGGCCGGCAGCCTCAGCCGGTCTTCGCGGCCCGTCAATGGTGTATGTTCGGTGCACATCAACGGGCCGGGAGACAGGCAGGTGGCGGACGCAAATCAGGATTCGAGATCGATTCGCCGGCTGGAGGATTCCCGCTTCCTCACCGGATGCGGCCGCTATGTCGAGGACATTGCCGAGCCTGCGGCGCTGCATGGTTACGTTCTGCGTTCACCGCATGCCCATGCCGTGATTCGTTCGCTCGACACGTCGTCAGCGGTATCGATGCCGGGGGTCCGTCTGATCGCCACCGCCGACGATCTCGCCGCGGACGGGCTGGGATTCATGCCGTGCCTCGCGGCGGTCAAGCCGATGATCGTGCCGCCCCGCCCGGCGCTGGCATCGGGCCGTGTCCGCCACGTCGGCGATCCGGTCTGCTTCGTCGTGGCCGACAGCGCGGAGATGGCGCGCGAGGCGGCGGAGCGCATCGAGATCGACTATGAGCCGCTGCCGTCGGTGATCCACGGCCGCACGGCGCTGGCGGACGGCGCGCCCGCTCTTTGGGACGAAGCACCGGGCAATCTCGTCTACCACGTGCAGCGCGGCGACCATGCCGCCGTCGCCGAGGCGATGAAGGGCGCCGCCCACATTGTCGAGGTCGATGTCACGAACAATCGCGTCATCGTCGTGCCGCTGGAGCCACGTGCCGGCATCGCACGCTACGACACAGCGACCGACACGATGGATCTAGAACTGACGGGACAGGGGCTGCATGGCATCCGTCGCCAGCTCGCGGAGTTCATCTTCAAGGTAGCGCCCGAACGGATCCAACTTCACGCCCCCGACGTTGGCGGCGGCTTCGGGATGAAGAACTTCCTCTATCCCGAATGGATACTTTTGCTGTGGGCCGCTCGCAAGCTGAAGCGCCCGGTGCGCTGGCTCGCCGATCGTGCCGAGGATTTCGTGATGGGCGCCCAGGGGCGCGATATCGAGGCGACGGCACGAATCGCGCTCGATGACACGGGACGCATCCTGGCGCTCGACCTGGCGATGGTCGCCAATCTCGGCGCCTACCTGTCGGGCAACGGGCCCGGTGCCTCGGTGGTCGCGGCCTCGACGGCGCAGGGTGGCGTCTACGACATTCCCGCGATCGCGGTCGACGTGCGCGGCGCACTCACCAACACGACGCCGGTCGATGCCTATCGCGGCGCCGGCAAGCCCGAGGCCAACTACATCGTCGAACGCGCCATCGAGGCGGCGGCGCGTGCGCTGGGCCGCGATCCGGCCGACCTGCGGCGGCAGAACCTGATCGCCTCGTTCCCGTACAAGACCGCAATGGGCATGGCGATCGACTCCGGCGACTTCGTGGCCAATCTCGATGCCGCCGTGGCGCGCGCGCCTGGCTTCGAGGCGCGGCGTGCCGATGCCCTCGCACGCGGCCGTCTGCGCGGTCTCGGCGTCGCTTGCTTTCTCGAAACGTCACGCGGTGCGCCGAACGAAGGAGCGGAGGTGCGGTTCGAGCCGGATGGCAGCGTCATGATCGCCGTCGGCACCGAGTCGAACGGACAGGGGCACGAGACGTCGTTCGCCCAGATCGCCTCCAAGCATCTCGGCCTGCCCATCGAAGTATTCCGCTACGTTCAGGCCGATACGCGCGCGGTGAAGAGCGGCGCCGGCCATGGCGGCGCCCGTTCCATGCACATGGGCGGTGCGGCGCTGGTCAGGGCGATGGATGCGGCGTTGTCGAAGGCGCGCAAACTCGCCGCACACTTGTTGCAGGCGTCCGAGCAGGAGATTGACTACGACCGGGGACGCTTCGAGGTGCGTGGCAGCGACCGCACCATCGACCTTGCGTCTCTGGCCGCGAGTGCCACGGACCTCGCGAATCTGCCGGAGGGCATGTCGCCGGGACTCGGCGAACATGTCCTCAACATCACCGACGTCTTCACCTTCCCGAGCGGCTGCCACGTCGCCGAAGTCGAGATCGATCCCGAGACAGGTGGCATCGACCTGCTGCGCTACACAGCGGTCGACGACTATGGCCGCCTGATCAACCCGATGCTGACCGAAGGCCAGGTGCAGGGTGGCCTCGCGCAGGGGATCGGCCAGGCCCTGCTCGAGCATACGGTCTACGATCCCGATTCGGGCCAGTTGCTCAGCGGTTCTCTGATGGACTACGCGCTGCCGCGTGCCGCCGACCTGCCCTTCTTCGACATCGAGCTGATCGAGCGGCCGACCGAAGCCAATCCACTCGGAGTCAAGGGCTCGGGACAGGCGGGCTGCATCGGTGCGCCGCAGACGGTGATGGCCGCCGTGCTCGACGCCTTGCGTCCCTCCGGCGTCGATCGTCTCGAGATGCCCGCGACGCCCGCAAGAGTCTGGGAGGCGCTGCAGCGTGCCCGACGTCGAGACTAGCCCATCGTCACCGGCGAGAAGTCGACGTACCAGCTCTTGGGATGAACGTAGCCCTTCACCTTCGACGAGATCGCGTTCGGCCAGACGTCGTGGACGAACCAGACGAACACCGCCTCGTCGACCATGCGGGTGTTGATCCTGGCCAGCACCTTGTCGAGTTCGGCCGGATCGGAGGTGCTGCGTGCCTCGGCGGCCAGCTTGTCGAACTCTGGATCGTTGATGTAGCCCCAATTCGAGCCGCGGGGCGGAACCTGCTGGCTGTCGACGAAGCGCATGAAGGCGTTGTGCGGGTCCATCGTGTTCCAGCTCACGTTGATGGCGTTGAACGTGGCGGCCTCCGGTACCTTGGCGCCCTGGCGCATGAAGTTGAGCAGCGCGTTCCAGTCCATCACCTGGAATTCGAGATCGACACCCACCTCGGCGAACTGCTGCTGGATGAACTCGTTCATGATCAGCGGGTATATCTGGCCCGAGCCGGAGGTCGAGATCGCGACCTTCAACTTGAGCTTCTTCTGCGGACCGTAGCCCGCCTCGGCCAGTAGCTTCTTCGCCTCCGCCGGATCGTAGCGGATCTTGAAGGTCGGGTTGCCATACCACGGATGGTCGATCGGCACGCAGCCGACGGCCGGGGCGGCGAGGCCGTTCAGCAGCTTTACCATCGCGTCGCGATCGATCGCGAGGTTCAGCGCCTTGCGCACGCGGATGTCGGCGGTCGGCGCGCCCGGCAGCATGCTGAGCGTATAGGGCCACATGTGCGGGATCGCGTTCGTCTCGATCTTGCAGCCGCCGGCTCGCAGCTTGTCGAGAGAGTCGGGAGCGGGCGCCTCGATCCAGTCGACCCTCCCCGACAGCAGCGCTGCCGTGCGCGTCGAGACGTCGGGGATCGGCAGCAGCACCATGCGTTCGCTCTTGGGAATGCGCTCCTTGTTCCAGTAATCGTTGTTGCGCTCCAGCTCGGCGCGCTCGCGCGGCGTCCACGCCTTCATCTTCCACGGGCCGGTGCCGGAGGGCGACTTGCGATAGGCCTGCCAGTCGCGTCCGACCTTCTCGAAGTTGGCGGGGCTCGCGATCGGGAAGCGGTTGAGCAGCGAGGGGAAGATCGTGTCGACGCCCCTGGTCTGCATCTCGACCTTGTAGTCGTCGATCTTGCGGTTGCCGATCACCGGCCACACGGCGGCGATCAGGATGCTGCGGCCAGTGCGATCGAACGCCGGCGACTTGTCGTTCAGAGTACGCTCAAGGGTGAAGATCACCGCGTCGGCATTGAAATCCGAGCCGTCATGGAACTTCACGCCCTGGCGCAGCTCGAAGATCCATTTCGTGGGATCAGCCGGATCCTGGTACCACTTGGTCGCGAGCCCCGGCACCAGCTTTGCCGGTGCCGTCGCCGACGACAGGTCCCACGCGACCAGCGGGTCGTACAGCGTATAGCCCATGAAGCGGATGCATTCGGTGCCCTGGTCCGGCGCGCCGTCGGTCGCGGGGATGTCGGCCAGCGTCATGGCGATGCGCAGGGTCGAGGGCTGCTGGGCTTGCGCCACACTCGAGGCGATGAAGGGAAGGGCGGTGCCGCCGAGAAGCGCGGTGCGACGGGTGAGCGTACGAAACCTCCGTGGTTCCGTCACACGAAGCACGAAGCGAGCCACCCCGAAGCGCACTGGACGCGGCATGCTTCTTGCTGTTTTGCTGGCGATCATGGTCGCGCTAAACACGCTTACTGCCACCGAACTCGCGCAACGATTGGACTCTGGAGCGGCCACCGCCGAGGGGATCGTGCGCGCCCATATCGAACGCATCGATCAACGCGACGCCGACGTGCTCGCCTGGTCGCATCTCGCGCGCGAGGCTGCCCTGCAAACCGCCAAGGTGCTCGATCGCGGACCACGCAAGGGTCTGCTGCATGGCATCCCGATGGGCGTGAAGGACATCATCGATTCCTTCGACCAGCCGACGACCTACGGCTCGCCGATCTACCGCACACACCAGCCGCTGGCCGATGCCGCGACGGTCGCATTGGCGCGGGATGCCGGCGCCGTCCTGCTGGGCAAGACGGTGACGACGGAATTCGCCAACCGTCATCCCGGTCCGACCAGGAATCCACACAATCCCGCCCATACGCCGGGTGGTTCCTCGTCGGGTTCGGCCGCGGCGGTCGCTGATTTCCAGAGCGTACTCGGCACCGGCACGCAGACCGGCGGCTCGGTCATCCGGCCTGCTGCCTTTTGTGGGATCGTCGGTTACAAGCCGAGCTACGGCCATTTCGCGCCGGCCGGCATGAAGGCCAACACCGAATGGTTCGATACGATCGGTGCCTATGCGCGCAGCGTCGAGGATATCGCCCTGTTCCGGGCAGCGCTGATGGCATTGCCTTATGTGCCGATTGCCAGGCTCGGCCGCCCGCCGCGGGTCGCCGTAGCCTTCA
>JAGNNA010000440.1 GCA_017990895.1 Reyranella sp. | reverse complement strand
CCATGACCACCGATGCCGACGGCGTTGCCACGATCACCTGGGACGTGACGCAGAAATCGATGAACGTCATGTCGACCGAAGCCTTCATGGCCCTGAACGGCCTGATCGACGCGGCGCTGGCCGATACGTCGGTGAAGGGCGTGATCATCACCTCGGGCAAGAAGGACTTTGCCGGAGGGATGGACCTGAACGTCATCGCAAAGATGCGGGCCGGGGGCGCTCAGGCGATCTTTGACGGGGTGATGCCGGCTCTACTGCAGGCCTCCGACCACTGTTCCGACCGACAGCTCACTCAAGAACGCGGCTGGCAGTGGTCGCGCGCGAGTGGCGCTCTTTCGCTTGCTCACGGTCCCGATGTTGACGCAGCAAACAGCTGCCTCGCCTTCTGCGAGTCCGCACAAGTCGTGAAGTCGCTGTGATGCCATCGCCTGACCACTGGTCAGGCCGGCACCGAAACCCATCGCGTGGGCGCCCAGAAGCAGGTTCTGGATCGCCGCGCCCATCGACACCATGCGCTCCAGCGGCGGCGTGTTCGGCTCACGCGGCCCGAGGCAGGCGATTGCGACCAGAAGCAGTGGAGCACGGTGCGCCTTCTCGCGCGCCGACTCGATCTGCTCCAGCGTAGCGCCGGGGTCCCGATCGATCAGGGCGAGCGCGAACACCTCGGCGAGGTGCTGCCGCTGCCCAGCCGGCACGAGAATGAAGCGCCACGGCATCAACAGCCCGTGGTCGGGCGCCGCCGCCGCGAGCGAGAGCAATGCATCAAGCTGCTGGGCCGATGGCCCGGGTTCGACAAGGCGCTTCGGCGACACGTTCTGGCGTGAACTGATCAGCGCCTGCGCCATCGAGAAGGTCTCGCCATCCGACTGCGGCTGACGCGCCTCACGTCGCGTTAGGGCGGCGTTGTCCTCAGCATTGATTTGAACAGTGGGTTCGAGGTTCATGACATACAGGTCCTCGCAAAACGGGGGTGCCCTCGCAGACACCCCCCGAACACGGCGCCAACTTCCATATCGGCGCCGAGAGGAGACAAGCCTTGTCGGCTCACCCGAAGCGGCGTTCCTTGAAGCTGATGCTCTGCTTCCAGTCGTCGACGCTGCCCACGCGCTTGATGCTCGCCCACGTTCCCTTGTAGTACGGCACGACATTGCGGTCCACCCACGGGCTGGTCACGTCACCCGCCACACCACGGATGTAGCCGAACAGCATGAAGGTCTGGCCCGCCTTGATGGCCTTCTGCGGATAGGCCATCGCGTAGGTGCTGCCGAAGTCGTTGAAGACCTCGACCACATCGCCGGCCGCCACGCCCATCGTGCGCGCGTCTTCCGGATTCATCTCGATGAAGGCCGTCGGGTAGCGGTCGCGCACGAAGCTGTTGTACTGGTCGTGATATGCGGTCTGCCAGACTTCGTTGGCGCGGCCGTTGTTGATCCAGTAGCGGTGCTTGGCCTTCTGGTCGGCGACGATCTTCGGCAACCCATTCCACGGCGCCGGCTTGAACTCGGCCTTGCCATCCTTGGTGTCGAACTTGCCGTCCATGTAGGCCATCTCGGTGCCGATCATCTTGTCGCCTTCGACGCGCTTGATCGGCAACTGAACGCCATTGGTGCCGGCCTTGCGGAGCAGCGCGTAGGTGGCCAGGTAGCCGGTGTCACCACCCTGGCTGTCGATCGGACCAACCCCAGGTCGCCCAGCGCGACGGAAGCCGTCGTTGAAGGCGTCCTCCTCGCTCTTCCAGTCGAAGCCCTCGAAGCGCTTGGCCATGTCGGCCTTGCCGTCGCGCGCATACATCCCCTTCAGTGTGTTGGCGATGTCGGCTGCGATCATGCAATCGGCCTTGGCCGACCCCGGTGGGTCCATGAACTTCTCGGACAGGCGCAGGCGGCGTTCACCGTTCATCGAGGTCAGGTTGATCTCGCCGGGCTGTGCGGCCGGCAGCAGCATGTGCGCTTCCTCTGCCAGCGTCGTCGGGTACAGGTTGATGCCCACCACGTACATGCCGCCCTTGTTCTTGCAGGCGTCGTAGATGACATCGACCATCTGCTCGACGCTCGCGCCTCGCGCGGTAGCCATCGCCTGGTTCACGATTTGTGCGCGGCGGCTCAGCACTCGGCGGTGCTCTTCGGCATTGAGCGTGGTCTGGAACGGGTTCGTGCCCCAGATCGTGTACATCAGGCCGCGACCCTGGATCACTTCCTGATCGATGTAGATCTTCTTGTCGCCTGGGTACGGCGGGCGGGTGTAGCCCTCCTGGTGGCCGCCCATGCGACAGACGCCCGTGCCACGGCGGCCGACGTTCTGCGTCGCGAGCACCAGACTCACCAGGGAACTCTGGATGACGTAGTTGTCGTTGCCCCAGATGATGCCTTTCTCGTAGGCATGGAAGGTGCGCGGACGATGCCCTGAGGCCTTGGTCTTGTACGCCCAGTCGGCCGCCTGACGAATCTTCGCGACCGGAATGCCGGTGATCTTCGAGCCGTCTTCGAGCGACATGCGATTGACCTTCATCGCATCGTCGAAGCCCTTCGTGAACTTCGCGATGTAGTCCTTGTCGTGCCAGCCCTGGTCGATGACGTAGGTGAGCAGCGTGTTGAACAGCGCCGTGTCCGAGCCTGGCTCGATGTCCAGGTGCAGCACGTTCTCCTTGCCGGCAATCTGCTCGCAAATGGCCACTGTGGCCGACCGGCGCGGGTCGACGATGATGACCTTGGCGGCGGCAGCGGTTTCGCCCGGGAACCATTTCTTCTTCTTGTCGACCGTGCCGCCGTTCAGGTTCGGAAGCCAGTGGTTCAGGAAGTAGTTGGTCTGCGTCTCGTAGGAGTTGCAGCCCGTGGCGATGATGCAGTCTGAGAGCTGCGCGTCTTCGTAGCTGTTGTTCAGCTCGCCCACGCCCATGTCGCGCGTGGCGTGGCACTCGCTGTTGTAGGCCGGCCGATTGTGGATTCGCACCATCGGCGTCTGCAAAGCCGAGAACATCAGCTTGCCGGTGCCCCAGGTGTTCTCGAAGCCACCACCGGCGCCACCGTGGTCGAAGCAGTCGTACAGCAGCCCGCTCGGGCCGTCGGTATCGAGAATCTTCTTCGTCAGGCCGGCGTAGATGGCGAGCGCGTTGTCCCAGCTCGTGTCGAGCCACTTGTCGCCACGGAAGATGCGCGGGTTCTTCAGGCGCTCCTTGCCGATGCCATCGTGGGCGTACATGTACGAGGCCATCTTGCCGCCGCGCGTGCTTGAGAGGCCGCTGTTCACGCTGCAGCCCTTGTCGGGCACGATCATGATGTTCCAGCGCTTGCCGCTGTGGTCGGTGATCGTGTTGGTCATCGCCTTGGTCATCGTGATGGCCAGCGGCGGCACCTGCTTCGTGAAATCGACGCCGAGTGCGTTCTGCCCGGCGGCTCGGCCTCCCTCGCGGTTGGCGTCCCACTTGTAAACGTGGTAGCCGCAGCCCACGATGCAGAAGTGGCAGGTCATGTTGGTCTTCTGCGCGTCCTTCGGGGGCAGCGCGATGCGATCCTTGATCGTGGTGGTCATGGCGTGCGCTCCTCAGAGGATGTTGGCCTGGCGGCCATAGATCAGGCCGTCGACGCCAACGGCGGTGACGGTGTCGGTCTTCGTGTCGTAGTCGAGCAGGACGCGCGGCAGGTCTTCGGTGGCCTGGCCACAGACCATCTGGCCACCGTTCTCGGCATCGAACATTGAGAAGTGGCAGCCGCACTTGAAGACCTTCGTGCCTCCTTCGTATTGCACCGGGCAGCCCATGTGCGTACACAAGGTGCTGTACGCGACGATGTCCTGGTTCGGGCCGATGCCTCCGGGTACGGCCGAACCCATCCGGATGGCCACGCAG
>JAGNNA010000439.1 GCA_017990895.1 Reyranella sp. | reverse complement strand
GGATATCGGCGAGGACGGCTGAGGCTCAGAACAGTGAGAAATACTCGCGCTGCTCCCAGTCGCTGACCTCGAGCTCGAAGCGGTCGATCTCGGCCTGCTTCAGGCGGAGATAATAGTCGACGAAGAAGTCGCCCAGCCCCGCCCGCAGGACCCGGTTCTCATCGAGCGCGGACAGCGCTTCGCGGAGCGACCGCGGCAGCAGAGGTGCCGCGGTCTCGTAAGGCTTGTCGGCCGAAGGGCCGGGATCGAGCCCGCGCTCCAGACCGTCGAGGCCGCACACGATCTGGCTCGCCATGTAGAGATAGGGATTGGCGGCGGGCTCGCCGACGCGATTTTCGAGATGAGTCGCGGGATCGCCGGGTCCGCCCAGCACCCGTACCATGACGCCGCGATTGTCGCGGCCCCAGATGGCTCGGTCGGGCGCCAGAGAAAAGGGACGGTAGCGCTTGTAGCCATTGAGCGTCGGCGTGCTGAACGCCGCGGCTGCGCGTGCATGGTCCAGCAGGCCGGCCATGTAGTGGCGGCCCGTCGCGGAGAGGGGTTCGGCGCCATCGGCGAAGGCGTTGGCGTGCGTCTTGCGGTCAGTCAGGGACTGGTGCAGATGCCAGCCGCTCGACATTACGTTGGCGAGCTTCGGCCGGCACATGAACGAGGCGTGGAAGCCGTTGCGCTGGGCGATCTGCTTGGTGGCGCTGCGGAACAGCACCATCGTGTCGGCGGGATCGAGACCCGTGCCGGTGCGGAAGGTAAACTCCACCTGGCTGGGGCCGAACTCGACTTCGAGCGTGCGCAGCGGCAGGCCGAGATCGACGAGGTTGGTGCGCAGGATCTCGAGGATCGGGTCCATCTCGTCGTAGCGCTGCTCGGTCAGGTACTGATAGCCCTGGTTCAGCAGCGACACCTCGGGCGGTTCGCCCGGCTGGCCGGCATCGCCGGTGCCGAGTTTCGACTTTTCGAGCTTGAACAGATGGAACTCGACTTCGAGGCCGGCGACGAAATCGTAGCCGCGCTCAGCGAGCGTGGAGAGCGTTCGGCGCAGGACCTGGCGCGTGCAGAGGGGCATCGGACGGCCGTCGGCGAAGTAGATGTCACACAGCATACAGCCGGAATGCGGCGCCCACGGCAGGGCGCGGAAGGTCGTCTGGTCAGGCAGCATCACGACGTCGGCCGCGCCTTCCAGCTCCTTCATGCCGAAGCCGCCACCGGGCTGCCAGACCGGGAAGACCGTGCGGTGCGACGTGTCTTTCAGCAGCATGGTGGTCGTGACGCCGACGCCGTTCTTCAGCGCTGCATCGACTTCCGAGGCCATCAGCGTCTTGCCGCGCAGGACACCGTGCTGGTCGGCGAAGGCCAGCCGCACGACGGACATTTCGCCCGCCTTCATGCGGCGCTCGGCCTCGCGCGTCGCTGCCTTGCGGTCCTCGGTCCAGAGGCCCGCGCGTTCGACCAGGCTCATCGGCTCACGCGACCAGCGGCGGGAGGGTGTCAGCCGCCCAGCTCGAGGCGCGGCGGCGGCGCACGTCGACATCCTTCCAGTAGGCATCCCAGCCCTCGGTCGGACCCATGCCGTCGATCGCCACGGGACCACGGATCGCGGCGGCGCGCTGGCGGTCGAGCCACATGATCGGCCGCTCGCCGTTGCCCACCTGGCCGATGGCCGACAGCAGCATGCGTCGGTAGGCGACGATCGCCTTGTCGGTCGTGCCGAGATGCTCGCGCGTGCGGTCCTGGATGCGGCCCTGGCTCTCGACGGCCCACTGGTCGTGGACGTTGATGTCGAAGCCCATGCCGGTGAAAGTCTGGCTCTTCTGTGCGGCGGCGTTGTAGCCGTAGTCGTTGTGGCGGCCGATCAGCGGGCGATAGTCGGGAAGCTGGTAGAGCTTCAGCCGCTGCTCGCGCATCGCGGCGTGGTCGACCGGTTTTCCGAAGCTGGTGAAGATCGCGTACCAGTAGCAGCTCGTATCGTTGATCGGCACGTGCCACTGGGTGATCGTCATCTCCGCGCTCATTGGGATCACGAAGGCGTAGGGGAAGACGAGGTTGGTCACCCTCACATGCGTGTGCTGTTCGTTGAGCTTGCGCAGCGCGAAGAGGCGCAGCCCATAGTCGGTCGCCTCGACATCGAGTTTCGGCCGCGGGAACTCGCGCAGCAGACGGGTCATCGGGATTTCGGAATCGGCGGAGGCGGAGCGGAACTGCTTGCCGTAGGCCGCGCCGGTATCCTCATCCTCGTAGAAGCGGTGCAGATAGGAGGCGTGAGCGGGATCGATGCCGACTTCCAGCGCCTGCAGCCAGTTGCACTCGATCAGACCCTTGAAGGCGAAGGCATGCGTGCCGGGCGCCAGGAAGCAGTCGAAGTCGGGGAAGGCGGGAGCCTCGCCGTCACCGAGATAGGCGAAGACGATGCCGTTCTTCACCACCACCGGATAGTTGCGCTGGCGGACGCGTTGGCAGAGCACGCTGCCCTCCGGCTCGGCGGGCGTCTCCAGGCACTTGCCGTCGACGTCGAACAGCCAGCCGTGGAACAGGCAACGCAGGCCGCCATCTTCCAGGCGGCCGAAGGCGAGGTCGGCGCCGCGGTGGGGGCAGTCGCGGTCGAGCAGCCCGTGCCGGCCGCGCTCGTCGCGGAACAGCACGAAATCCTGGCCCAGCACGCGCACCGGCTTGGCCGGCCGCTCGGCGGGCAGTTCATCGGCGAGGGCCACGGGATGCCAGTAATGGCGCATCAGGGCGCCGCATTTCGTGCCCGGACCGACCCGGGTCATCAGCTCGTTCTGCTCGGGGCTCATCATGGCCCGACAGTGACGCAAAGCGCCGGGATTCGCTATAGGGGAGCGCATGACCTCCTCTCTGAACGGCATGCCGGGGCCCACTTCCCGCGTCTTCTTTTCCCAGCGTCTGCGTCTGCACTATGTGGACTGGGGCAACCCGGAAGCGCCGCCGCTTCTCCTCGTCCATGGCGGGCGCGACCATTGCCGCAACTGGGACTGGGTTGCACAGGCTCTGCGCAAGGACTGGCACGTCATCTGTCCGGACCTGCGCGGGCACGGTGACAGCCAGTGGTCACCCGACGGCAACTACTCGATGGCGGCCTACATCTACGACCTGGCCCAGCTCATCCACCAGCAGAACCTGGCGCCGGTGACGATCGTGGCGCATTCGCTCGGGGGCAACATCTGCCTGCGCTATACCGGCATCCATCCCGACAAGGTGCGCAAGCTGGTGGCGATCGAAGGACTCGGCCCGTCACCCAAGATCATCGAGGAGCGTGGCCACAAGCCGATGAGCGAGCGCATGACCGACTGGATCGACGAGCAGCGCAAGCTGTCCGGCCGCGCTCCGCGCAAGTATCCGACCATCGAAGATGCCTTCAAGCGCATGCAGGAGGAGAACAAGCATCTCTCTGCCGCGCAGGCGCGCCACCTGACGGAGCAGGGCGTCAACCAGAACGAGGACGGCACCTACAGCTGGAAGTTCGACAACTACGTGCGCATCAACCAGCCTTACGACATGAGCTATCCCGACATCGAGGCTCTGTGGTCGCGCATCACCTGTCCGACCCTGCTGGTCTACGGCAAGGAAAGCTGGGCCTCCAATCCGGAGAAGGATGGGCGCATCAAGCACTTCAAGACCGCGAAGGTCGTCGAATTCGAACGCGCCGGTCACTGGGTCCAGCACGACCGTCTCGATGACTTCGTGGCGACGACGCGGGAGTTCATCAAATGAGGGCGGCGGTCCTGCGCGGCGGCGAGATGCTGGTCGCCGAAGTCCCGGAGCCGGTGCCGGCGGCCGGGCAGGTGCTGGTCCGGACGCTGTGCTGCGGCATTTGCGGCTCGGACCTCCAC
>JAGNNA010000438.1:2174-3868 GCA_017990895.1 Reyranella sp. | reverse complement strand
AGAAGCTGATCGAGCTGCTCGAGGAATCGGGCGTCGCCGAGATCGAGATCTCCGAAGGCGAGGAATCGGTCCGCATCAGCCGCTACCCGCAGAACCTGCCGGCGATGATGGCGCCCCAGACCCAACAGGTCGTCGTTCCCTCGGCAGCAGCTGCCGCACCCTCCGCCGCGCCGGCCGCGACCGTGGCTGCGCCAGCGGCCCCGGTCGAGGCGCCACCCGCCGGGCCGCGTGCCGATCAGGCCGTCACGGCCCCGATGGTGGGCACGTTCTATTCGGCGCCCGCGCCGGGGGCCAAGCAGTTCGTCGAGGTCGGCGACACCGTGCAGGTCGGCCAGGTGCTGTGCATCATCGAAGCCATGAAGATGATGAACCAGATCGAGTCGGACAAGGCTGGCCGCGTCGCCGCGATGCTGGTCAAGAACGGCGAGCCGGTCGAGTTCGGGCAGCCGCTGTTCGTGATCGAGTAAGGCGATGCTCGACAAGGTAGTCATCGCGAATCGCGGCGAGATAGCGCTCCGCATCCTGCGGGCGTGCCGCGAGCTCGGCATCAAGACGGTGGCCGTGCACTCGACCGCCGACCGCACCCTCAAGCACGTGCTGCTCGCCGACGAGACCGTCTGCATCGGGCCGCCGCAGTCCCGGGACAGCTACCTCAACATGCCCGCGATCATCAGCGCTGCCGAGGTCACGGACTCGATGGGAATCCATCCCGGCTACGGCTTCCTGTCCGAGAACGCGGACTTCGCCGAGCGCGTGGAAAAATCCGGCTTCGTGTTCATCGGGCCGAAGAGCGAGACCATCCGCCTCATGGGCGACAAGGTCTCGGCGATCGCGGCCATGAACAAGGCCGGGGTGCCCTGCGTGCCGGGCTCCGACGGCCCCCTGCCCGCCGATCCGGACGAGTGCTTCCGCATCGCCAAGGCGGTCGGCTACCCGGTCATCATCAAGGCCTCGGGCGGCGGCGGCGGCCGCGGCATGCGCGTCGTGCACAGCGAGGGGACGCTTCTCAATGCGATCAACGTCGCCAAGACCGAGGCTCTCTCGGCCTTCGGCAACGACACGGTCTACATGGAGAAATTCCTCGAGAAGCCCAGGCACATCGAGTTCCAGGTGGTCGGCGACAACTACGGCAACGTGGTCTCGCTGGGCGAACGCGACTGCTCGCTGCAGCGCCGCCGGCAGAAGATCATCGAGGAAGCGCCAGCGCCGGGCATCACCGCGAAGCAGCGCAAGACCATGGGCGAGAAGGTCTGCGAGGCCTGCGCCGCGGTCGGCTACCGCAGCGCCGGCACGCTCGAGTTCCTGTACCAGGACGGCGAGTTCTACTTCATCGAGATGAACACCCGCGTGCAGGTCGAGCACCCCGTCACCGAACTGGTGACCGGCGTCGACATCGTCCGTCTGCAGCTGCGCATCGCCGCCGGCGAGCCGCTGCCCTTCACCCAGGGCGACGTGATGATCCGCGGCCACGCGATCGAGTGCCGCATCAACGCCGAGGACCCGAAGACTTTCGCCCCGTCGCCGGGCCCCGTGAAGCTCTGGCACTCGCCGGGCGGCCCCGGCATCCGCGTCGACACGCACCTCTACAGCGGCTATTCGGTGCCGCCGTTCTACGATTCGCTGATCGCCAAGCTGCTGTCCTATGGCGAGACCCGCGACGTGGCGATCATGCGCATGAAGAACGCGCTGGGCGA
>JAGNNA010000438.1:0-2074 GCA_017990895.1 Reyranella sp. | reverse complement strand
GCCCTCGCCGCCCTGAAACTCGGCGCGCGCTCGGCGCATGCGGTGGACATCGATCCCCAGGCCCTGCTCGCGACGGGCGAGAACGCCGCCCGCAACGGGCTGAGCGCCAGGCTCGTCGTCCAGCCTGTGGAAGCCGCGCTGCCGGGACCGTTCGACGTCGTACTCGCGAACATCCTGGCCGGTCCGCTCGTGGAACTCGCCCCCATCCTCGCCTGCCTGACCCGCGGTAGAGGCTCGGTCGTGCTCGCCGGCCTGCTCGACGAGCAGGCAGAGACCGTGGCGGCCGCCTACCGAACGTGGTTTGATATCGACACCGTGGCGTCGCGGGGGGGATGGACCGCCCTCGCCGGTCGCCGCAGGGCGGAGTAGCGCTTGTATACCCAGTGCCCGGAATGCGGCACCGTCTTTCGCCTCAGCGCGGATACCCTGCGTATCGCGCAGGGCGAAGTGCGTTGCGGGATCTGCTCGACGGTCTTCAGCGCCGTCGAATCGCTATCCGACACGCCCGCGGCGCACCTCGCGCACCAGCACACCGGCGAAGACACGATCACCGTCGAGGAAGTGACCGGCTCGGAAATCATCGAGCTGGATGCCGGCGGCGAAGCGCGCAGCAACGCCGCCTCCGCGGCGCCCGACACCGACCATCCCTGGCCACCGGATCCCCTGATCGAACTGCCTTCGGCGAGCGCTTCGTCGGACGATCTCCGTCAGGACGACGGGTCGCTCGAGCCTGAGGCCAGCAGCATCGAGGTCTCGATCGCGGACGACGAGGTCGCCGCCATGCTCGAGGCCTCGGGCACCTGGGAACGGCTGCGCGTCGCGCCGCCGGCACCCGAGGAACCCGGCGCGGAATCCGGCGGCATGACCCAGGCGATGGCCGACGCGATCGAAGGCGCCTCGGAGCAGATCACGCTGGAGTCGCCGCCCGTCGAGCCTGCCGAGCAGATCGAACCCATCGAAGCACTGGCGCCGGCCAGGCCCGTCGCCCAGAAGCACGACCAGGATCCCACCGACGAATTCCCGATCCTCGTCCTCGACGAGAGCGACGTCATCGACGCGGACGTCGAGGAACTCATCGCCGAGGCCGAACGAGCGGCCGCCCAGAGCGACGCGCTGCTGCTGATGGCGCATGCTTTCGAAGCGCCGGAACCGCCACCGCCCGCAGCCGCAGACCCCGAACCGTCCGCCCCCGAACCTCCCGCCCCGGAACCGCCGATCTCGATCCCCGAGGACATGCGCCGGCCGGTGGATCGTGCCGGCGAAGACGCTGCCGCCGAGGCCTTCGCCGACACCACGCTGGGCGTGATCCCTGGCCAGGAGCGCCGCCGCTGGCCCTGGGCGGTTGCCGCCCTGCTGGTGCTCGCGCTGGCCGCCCAGGTGGTTCACCACGAGCGCGCCACGCTGGCGCGTGATCCCACGTTCGGACCGTTGCTCACGCGCGTCTACGAGGCGCTGGGACTGGAACTGTCGGCGCCGGTCGACCTCGGCGCGCTGGAACTGCGCCAGTGGGGCGCGGCCAGCGATGCCGTGTCCAGCGACCAGCTGCGCTTCCGCGCCAGCATCGTCAATCGCGCCCCGCATGCACAACCGTTGCCCCTGCTCCGGCTGACGGTGCAGGACCGCTTCGGCAACGTGGTCGGATCGCGCGACGCACTGCCGCGCGAATACCTGCGTGGTGCGGCAGCGACAGCAACCCTCATCGAGCCGGGCCAGCGCATCGACGCCGAACTCGTGATCGTCGACCCGGGCGACGCCGCGGTCGGCTTCGAACTGCAGCTGTGCGTGCCGGCCGGCAACGGCGTGCGCTGCGCCAACGACCTGGCAGGCTTGTGAAGATCGGGCCCTGGACGCTCTCGGCGCCACTCGCCCTGGCGCCGATGACCGGCGTGACCGACCTTCCTTTCCGGCTGCTGTGCCGGAGCATGGGCGCGGGCATCGCCGCCACCGAGATGGTGACGAGCGACACGCGCCTCTGGAACTCGCGCAAGTCGCGCCACCGGCTGAACCACGAAGGCGAACCCGAGCCCCGCGTCGTGCAGATCGCCGGCCCGGACCCCGCGATCACGGCCGACGC
>JAGNNA010000099.1 GCA_017990895.1 Reyranella sp. | reverse complement strand
GCGCTGCACCGAGCAGTCGCGCTCGAACAGGTACACCACGTTGCCATGGGTGTCGCCGAAGACCTGGATCTCGATGTGGCGCGGCCTGATGATGTACTTCTCGACCAGCACGTGGTCGTCGCCGAAGCTGGAGATGGCCTCGCGCTTGCATGAGGCGAGCAGGTCGATGAAGTCCTCGGACTTCTCCACCAGGCGCATGCCCTTGCCGCCACCGCCGGCCGCGGCCTTGATCAGCACCGGGTAGCCGATGGCGTCGGCCTGCTGGTGCAGGTAAGCGGGCTCCTGGTCGTCGCCGTGGTAGCCGGGGGTGAGCGGCACGCCGGCCGCTTCCATCAGCTTCTTGGCCTCGGACTTCGAGCCCATGGCGCGGATCGCCGCCACCGGCGGGCCGATGAAGACAATGCCTGCGCGCTCGCAGGCGTGACAGAAGTCCTCGTTCTCGGACAGGAAGCCGTAACCGGGGTGGATGGCCTGGGCGCCGGTCTGCCTGGCTGCGGCGATGATCTTGTCGATCACCAGGTAGGACTCGCGCGCCGCGGCCGGGCCGATCAGCACCGCCTCGTCGGCCAGGCGCACGTGGCGGGCGTTGGCGTCGGCCTCGGAATACACCGCGACGGTCTTGATGCCCATGCGGCGGGCGGTCTTGATGACGCGGCAGGCAATTTCCCCGCGGTTGGCAATCAGGATCTTGTCGAACATGTCGTCTCCAGCTTCTTGTCGGAATTCAGAAATCTGTCTTTGCAGCCATCACGGCGCGGGCAGCTCGGGCCGCGCCGGTCGCAATCGCGGCCGGAACACGCGCCGCAGGAAGCGCCACAGCATCACGATCAGCGCCACTGCCAGCACCACGAACACCCCCAGCGCCACCAGGAACCACAGTGGCTCCTGCAGCAACATCCACAGCCCGCCGGCGAACAGCGCGTCCTCGCCGAGCGAGGTGGTGACGTTGGTCACCGGCTCGGGTGAGGTGTTGATCGCCGCGCGCGCCCCCGCCTTGGCGAAGTGCGTGCCCGCCGCCAGCGTGCCGCCAGCCAGCGCCGCCGCCACCTGCATCGCGCCGCTCTGGTCGCCCATCGCCGCGGCTGCCAGCGCCGCACCGGCCGGGATGCGGATGAAGGTATGCACCGCGTCCCACATCGAGTCGAACCAGGGCAGCTTGTCGGCGAAGAACTCGGCCAGCAGCATCACCCCGGACACCCCGAGCAGCAGCGGATGGGTCAGCACCTCCAGCCCGCCCGGCAACTGCACGCCGCCAAAGCGCCCGAGCGCACCGAGCACGAACACCAGCGCATACAGCCGCAGCCCGCTCGCCCAGCCCAGGCCTGCAGCCAGCGCGGCGAGCGAGGCCATGTCGAGCGGCAGGCCGCGCCAGTCGAGCAGCGCGGTGAGCTCGGTCGGCCAACTGCTGAAGGCATAGGCGTCCATGGCGGCGTCCCCGGATGTTCGTCAGGCGCGACAGGCCGCGCGGTCCGTGCGCTTGCCGGCCACAGGCCGTGCGCGCCTCAGCCCTGCGCGATCCACGCCGCGGGGCGCTTGTCGAGGAAGGCGGCCAGGCCTTCCTTGGCCTCGGGCGTGGCGCGCAGGCTGGCGATGCGGCGCGCGGTGTCTTCCACCACCGCGTCGCTCAGCGGCCGATTGGCCACCTCGCGGATCAGGTCCTTGGCTGCGGCCTGCGACTTCGGGCCGCCCTGCAGCAGGGCCTCGACCACTTCCTTCACCTTGGCGTCGAGTTCCTCGGTCGCCACCGCCTCGTGCGCCAGCCCCAGCTCAGCGGCGCGCGTCGAACCGATGCGCTCGGCGGTCTGGAAGTAGCGATAGGCCTGGCGCTCGCCGATGGCGCGGATCACGTAGGGACTGATCGCCGAGGGGATGATCCCGAACTTGACCTCGGAGGTGGCGAACACCGCCTTGTCCCCGGCGATGCAGATGTCGCAGGCGCTCGCCAGCCCCATGCCACCGCCCAGCGCCGCGCCATGCACGCGCGCGATCGTCGGCTTGTTCATCTCGGCCAGGGTGCGCAGCATGCCGGCGAGCCTCATCGCGTCGGCGAAGTTCTCCGCCTCGCTCGCCTCGCCGGCGGCCTTCATCCAGTTGAGGTCGGCGCCGGCGGAAAAACTCTTGCCCCGCCCGGCCAGCACCACCGCGCGCACCGTGGCGTCGGCGTCCAGCTCGCGACAAGCCGCGGTGAGGTCGGCGATCAGTCGCGCATTGAAGGCGTTGTGCACGTCCGGGCGGTTCATCCAGATCGTCGCCACGCCGGCTTCGCGCACGATCTCCAGGGTCTCGTAGCTCATCTCGCCCCCTTACATCCGGAACACGCCGAACTTGGTCGGCGGGATTGGCGCGTTGAGCGTGGCCGACAGCGACAGGCCGAGCACGCGGCGCGACTGCGCGGGGTCGATCACGCCGTCATCCCACAGGCGCGCGGTGGCGTAGTAGGGATGGCCCTGGACCTCGTACTGCTCGCGGATCGGCGCCTTGAAGGCCTCTTCGTCTTCCTTGCTCCAGGTGCCGCCCCTGGCCTCGATGCCGTCGCGGCGCACCGTGGACAGCACGCTCGCCGCCTGCTCGCCGCCCATCACGCTGACGCGCGCGTTGGGCCACATCCACAGGAAGCGCGGCGAGTAGGCACGGCCGCACATGCCGTAGTTGCCGGCGCCGAAGCTGCCGCCCATGATCATGGTGATCTTGGGCACCTGCACGGTGGCGACCGCGGTGACCATCTTGGCGCCGTCCTTGGCGATGCCGCCGTTCTCGTACTTGCGCCCGACCATGAAGCCGGTGATGTTCTGCAGGAACAGCAGCGGGATGCCGCGCTGGCCGCACAGCTCGACGAAGTGCGCCCCCTTCTGCGCCGACTCGCCGAACAGGATGCCGTTGTTGGCGACGATGCCCACCGGGTAGCCGTAGAGGCGGGCGAAGCCGGTGACCAGGGTGGTGCCGTAACGCGGCTTGAATTCGTCGAAGCGGGAGCCGTCGACCACGCGCGCGATGACTTCGCGCACGTCGTAGGGCTTGCGCGGGTCGGCGGGGATGATGCCGTAGATCTCCTCGGGGTCGTAGGCGGGCTCCTCGCTGTCGGCGAGCGCCAGGTCCACTGCCTTGCGCTGGTTGAGATTGGAGACGAGGCGGCGTGCGATGTTGAGCGCGTGGCTGTCGTTCTCGGCGAGGTAGTCGGCCACGCCCGAGATGCGCGTGTGAACGTCGCCGCCGCCGAGATCCTCGGCGCTCACCACCTCGCCGGTGGCCGCCTTCACCAGCGGCGGGCCGCCGAGGAAGATGGTGCCCTGGTTCTTGACGATCACCGCCTCGTCGGACATCGCCGGCACATAGGCGCCGCCGGCGGTACACGAGCCCATCACCACCGCGATCTGCGGGATGCCCTGCGCCGACATGTTGGCCTGGTTGAAGAAGATGCGACCGAAATGGTCGCGGTCGGGGAAGACCTCGTCCTGAGTCGGCAGGTTGGCGCCGCCTGAATCCACCAGGTAAATGCAGGGCAGGCGGTTGGCCTGGGCGATCTCCTGCGCGCGCAGGTGCTTCTTGACCGTCATCGGGAAGTAGCTGCCGCCCTTCACGGTGGCGTCGTTGGCCACGATCATGCACTCGAGGCCCTGCACGCGGCCGATGCCGGCGATCACACCGGCGCTCGGCGCGTCGTTCTCGTACATGCCGTACGCCGCCATCTGGCCGATCTCGAGGAAGGCCGTGCCTGGGTCGAGCAGGTGGCCGACGCGGTCGCGCGGCAGCAGCTTGCCACGTGCGGTGTGCTTGGCGCACGCCGCCTCGCCACCGCCGAGGCTCACCTCGGCGGCCTTCGCACGCAGGTCCGCGACCAGGCCGCGCATGGCGCTGGCGTTGGCCTGGAAATCGGCGCTGCGGGTGTTGATGCCGGATTTGATCATGCTCATCGCTCGCGCTCCGCTCAACGGGTTTCGGAGAAGAGTTCGCGGCCGATCAGCATGCGGCGGATCTCGCTGGTGCCGGCGCCGATCTCGTACAGCTTGGCGTCGCGCCACAGGCGGCCGACCGAATACTCGTTGGTGTAACCGACGCCGCCCAGGGTCTGGATCGCCTCGCCGGCCATCCAGGTGGCCTTCTCGGCGGTGTAGAGGATGACGCCGGCGGCGTCCTTGCGGAGGCTGCGCGCGTGGTCGCTGCGGTCGCAGGCCTGGCCCACGGCGTAGGCGTAGGCGCGGCAGGCGCTCCAGGTGGAATACAGGTCGGCGACCTTGCCCTGCATGAGCTGGAACTCGCCGATCGGGGTGTCGAACTGCTTGCGCTCGTGCAGGTAGGGCACGACCGCATCCATGCACGCCGCCATGATGCCGAGCGGGCCGCCCGAGAGCACCGCGCGCTCGTAGTCCAGGCCGCTCATCAGCACCTGCACGCCGCGGCCGATGTTGGCCTCGCCGCCGAGCACGTTCTCCACCGGCACCTCGACATCGTCGAAGAACAGCGGGAAGGTGTTGGAGCCGCGCATGCCGAGCTTGTCGAGGTGGGTGCCATGGGAAAAGCCCTTCATCCCCTTCTCGATGAGGAAGGCGGTGATGCCCTTCGGCCCGGCGGCGACGTCGGTCTTGGCATAGACCACCAGCGTGTCGGCGTCGCCGCCGTTGGTGATCCACATCTTGCTGCCGTTGAGGATGTAGCGGTCACCCTTGCGGTCGGCGCGCAGCTTCATCGACACCACGTCGGAGCCGGCGTTGGGCTCGGACATCGCCAGCGCGCCGACGTGATCGCCCGCGATCAGCGCGGGCAGGTATTTCTGCTTCTGCGCCTCGGTGCCGTTGCGGCGGATCTGGTTGATGCACAGGTTGGAGTGCGCGCCGTACGACAGGCCCACCGAGGCCGAGGCGCGCGAGATCTCCTCCATCGCCACTATGTGGGCGAGGTAGCCCATGTCGGTGCCGCCGTACTCCTCGCTCACCGTCATGCCGTGCACGCCAAGGTCGCCGAGCTTCTTCCACAGGTCGGCGGGGAACTCGTTCGCGCGGTCGATCTCGGCCGCACGCGGCGCGATCTCGGCAGCGCAGAAGGCCTGCAGCGTGTCGCGCAGGGCGTCGATGGTCTCGCCGAGGTTGAAGTTCAGGCTGGGCACGTTCATGGGGTGTCTCCTTGTCGAAGTTGTCCTGGCGCGTCGGGCTCGCTGCGCGAATCCATTATGGACGGCACACGCCCGCGGATGGATGCAGAGTAGCTGGATACGGTCGCTCCCGCGTGCCATCGTGGTTGCAATTCGTGCCACAAAGCATAGGATTTCTCCACATGAAGATCCTCACCCCATCGCCCGCTGAACTGAGGCTTGGTCGCGCCGCCACGCCGATCGCCTTCATCCGCGCGATCGTCACCGGGTACCGCCGGCTGGGCATGGATCCCGCCAGCGCGCTCGCTCAGGCGCAGATCCCGCGCGCGCTGCTCGATGACGCCGGTGCGCGCGTCACCGCGGCACAGATGGAGGTGATGTCGGGGGTGGCGATGCAGGCGCTCGACGACGAGGCGCTGGGCTGGTTCTCGCGCCGGCTGCCCTGGGGCAGCTACGGCATGTTGTGCCGGGCGTCGCTCACCGCACCCACGCTCGAGGTGGCGCTCAAGCGCTGGTGCCGCCACCACCGCCTGCTCACCGGGGACATCGTGCTCGAGTTTGCCCAACAACGCGGCATGGCCTCCATTCACATCGCCGAGCACACCCGGCTCGGCGATGTGCGCGAGTTCTGCCTGGTGAGCACGCTGCGCTACCTGCTCGGCTACGCCTGCTGGCTGGTGGATTCGCGCATCGCGCTTTCCGGGACCACCCTCCCCTTCCCCGCCCCGCCTCACGCCGACGCCTACCGCTACCTTTTCCCCGGCCCGGTGCGTTTCGAGGCCGACACCGCCGGCCTCACCTTCGACGCACGCTATCTGGCGTTGCCCGTGCGCCGCGACGAGAAGGCGCTGCAGGCCATGCTGCAACGCGCGCTGCCGCTCACCGTGCTGCAATACCGCCGCGATCGCCTGCTGGTGCACAGCGTCTCCCTGATCCTCGCCGCCGCGCCCGCCGCCGCGCACACCGCGGAAGACGTCGCCGCACAGCTCAACACCTCGGTGCGTACCTTGCACCGCCAGTTGAAGGAGGAAGGGGTGTCGCTGCAGCGGCTGAAGAACGAGGCGCGCCGGGAACACGCGATCAGGCTGCTGCTGCAGACGAGGAAGCCGGTGAAGCAGATCGCCGCAGCGGTGGGTTTCGACAGCGAGAAGAGCTTTGCGCGGGCATTCCGGGAATGGACAGGGGAGGCCCCGAGCGGATTCCGCATGAAGGCGAGGGCACCTTGAGGCGCGCGGCAGCGACAAGACGCACCCGCGCGGTCGGCTTTACGTCGCAGAAAACACACTGCAGCCCCTGCTCGCAGTAACCACGGCCGCTCCATCCCCAGCGAGCGGAGCTGCTCATCCTGCGCGTCGGGCGTCGCAGCCGCCGGCACGCTCGCCATGTGCGGGCACCGTGCGCACGCTGCCCGACGCCCGGCCGGATCACGCGGCCAGGCTGAGTGCCAGCGCGAGCGAGATCGAGAGCAGTGCGACCAGATTGCCGAGGATCACGATCGACGCCACCTTTTCCGGCTCCTGGGCATAGCGCTCGGCGAACATGAAGTTCAGCACCGCAGGCGGCAGGGCACCGAAGACCAGCAGGATGTTCGTGGCTTCGCGCGACAAGCCAAAGCCCAGACAGAACAGGTAGGCGAGCAGCATTCCGGCGAGCGGCGTCGCCACCGCCCCGACGAGGCCGATCCGCCACTCCGCAAAGGGCGCGGCGTTCAGGCGCACACCCAGCGAGAACAGCATCAGCCCGGTCGACACGTCGGCGACGATCCTGATCGCCGACAGGAAGGGCGCCCACAGCGCGACGTCGGACAGGCTCACCAGCACACCGGCGATGCCCGCAACGATCACCGGTTCGCGCACGAGCCGCCACAGCCTGGCGTTGTGGCCGAGCCACCAGGTGGCAATCGCGAAGTGCAGGACGTTCTCGACCAGGAACAGGACCACCGCGGCGGGAAGGACCGGCTCGCCAAAGGCGAACAGCAGCAGCGGCAGCCCCATGTTGCCGGCATTCTTGAACATCATCGGTGGCAGCAGGGTCTTGGGCGCGTAACCGAGCCAGCGCGCGATCGGCCATCCGAGCAGCCCGGACCCGAGCACGATGACGACGCCACCGAGCGCGATCATCTGCACGTCGGCCAGCTCGACCGACTTCCCGGCCAGCGCGGAAAAAATCAGCGCAGGCACGAAGATGCCCATGTTGACCTGGTTGGTGGCGATCATGTCGGGGCGGTGCTTGCGCCCATACAGGTAACCGATCGCAATCACCGTGAACACCGGGAAGACGATGCTCACGATCTGGACGAACATTGGCGGTCCTCTTTGTGGAATGCGCGGCGCGTACGGCCGCGGGTCAGGATCGCGCAGCCGGCACGGTGCCGTTCAGCGCGTAGTAGCTGCGGATGACCTGACTGTCGTCGGCACGGCCTTCGCCGCGGCCGGAGGTCGCCAGGAAGAGTTGGTGCGCAACTGCAGCGATCGGCAGGGCCGCCTTTGCATCCCGCCCAGCCTCGAGCACGATGCCGAGATCCTTGACGAAGATGTCGACCGCGCTGCTGACCTCGGGGTCGGCCTGCAGCATGCGCGGACCACGGTCCTTGAGCATCCAGCTCGAGGCTGCCGAGCCGCCCATGAGCTCGAGCAGCACTTCGAGATCGACACCCACCTTGGCCGCCAGTGCGAAGGCTTCGGCGACCACGGCGATATGCACGCCGCACAGCAGCTGGTTGACGGTCTTGACCGTGGCGCCCTGGCCGGGGCGCTCGCCGACCTGGAAGATGCGCTGACCCACGGCCTGGAACGCCGGCTGCATGTCCTCGAAGGTGGCGCGCTCGCACGCCGCCATGATGGTCAGCGTGCCCGCGGTGGCGCCGGCGGTACCGCCCGAGACCGGCGCATCGACGAAGCGGCGGCCGGCGGCCAGGACGCGCTCGCCGATGCGCTCGACCGCGGCCGGCGGGCACGTCGCCATCAGGCAGACGATGCCGCCAGTGTCCAGGGCCTGCAGCGCGCCGTTATCGAACAGCACCTGCTCGGCCTGAGCCGCGTTGACCACCATCAGGATCAGCACCTCGGCGCCGCTGGCCGCGCTCGCCGCATCGGTCGCAGGTTCTGCGCCAGCTGCTGCCAGCGCCGCCAGTGCGGTGGGGTTGAGATCGATGCCGCGCACGCGATGTCCCGCGGCGAGCAGGTTCTTCGCCATCGGCAGGCCCATCGCGCCGAGCCCGGCAAATGCAATCGTCTTCATGGAATATCCTCGTCGGTCGCACGACCCCCGCAGTCGCGGGGGCCGTGTCCGGTCAGTAGATGGTGAAGGCCGGTACGAAGGAGATCAGGCCGAGCACCGTGATCGCCACCAGGTAGAACGGCCACAGCTCCTTCACGACCGCCCCCACTTTCTCTCGCGAGATCGCCGACGCGATGAAGAGCGTGGTGCCGACCGGCGGGGTGAAGAGGCCGATGCTCAGATTCACCGCCATCATGATGCCGAGCTGGATCAGGTCGAGACCGATCGCATTGCCGATGGCGACGAAGGTCGGACCGAGCAGCAGGATCGCCGCCGGCAGGTCGAGGAACATGCCCACCGTCACCATGATGAAGTTCAGCATCAGGATGACCATCCACGGTGACTTGAGGGTTTCCGCCGTCCAATCGGCCACCGCGGTCGGCACCGCCTCGACGGTCAGCACGTAGCCCACCAGGTTAGAGGCCGCGATCACCAGCATCACCACGCCCGTCGTCACCGCGGTATGCAGCAGCGCATCGTAGAGCCTGCGCAGGGTGAGGTCGCGATACACCAGCATGCTCACGAGCAGGCCGTAGAACACCGCCAGCACGCTGACCTCGGTCGGCGTGGCGATGCCGGCGCGCAGCAGGATCACGATGAACGCAGGCATTGCGAGTGCGGGTGCCGCCGAGAGGGTGGCGCTGAGCACGCCCTTCAGCGTGACCTCGTCAGTCAGGCGCTTGAAGCCACGCAGCCGCCCCGAAAAGTAGCAGGTCAGCATGAAGCCGGCGCACAGCAGCAGCCCTGGCAGCACGCCTGCCAGGAACAGCGAGGCGATCGACTGGTTGGACACCGCGGCGAACAGGATCAGCGGGATCGAAGGCGGAATCAGGCCGGCGATCACCGAGGACGAGGCCGTGGCCGCGGCGGCGAACGCCCCGGGATAGCCCTCCCGCTTCTGCCAGGGGATCAGCATCGAGCCGAGTGCCGAGGCTTCCGCCACGGCCGAGCCCGACACGCCGCCAAACACGGTCGAGCCCACCACCGTGACCTGGCCGAGACCGCCGTGGAAGCGACCGACGAGCATGGTTGCGAAGTGGATCAGTCGCTTGCCCAGCGTGCCGCCCATCATCAGGCTGCCCGAGAGCATGAAGAACGGGATCGCCAGCAGCGGGAAGCTCTGCGTCGGCTGGAAGATCTTCACCACCGCCGCCACGCTCGGCATGCCGCCGACCGTCACCGCGGCCAGGCCCGAGCTGATCACCAGCGCATAGCCGACCGGCAGCGCCAGAACGAGCAGGGCGCCGAACACCAGAAGCATGGTCAGAGTCATACGTCCTCCTCGATGTGGTGGGCACGCACGGCAAGCGGATCGCTCGCGGGCAGTAGATGGCCCAGGGTGGTCAGCGCGGTGATCCCGAGGCCGACGAAGCCGGCGATCAGTGCCAGGTAGGCCCATTTCGCCGTGATGCCGGTGACCGGGAACACCTCGGTCCCAGTGATCTCGAGCACGTCGAGTCCCACCCAGGCGAGATAGAAGAAAGTTGCGGCGATGAGCGCCTGGTGGCCGATCAACAACACCTTGTTGCCCATGCGTCCGAGTCGCGCCTGGATTGCGGTCACCGCGATGTGCTGGCCGCGCTGGGCGGCGAGCACGATGCCACCCATGACCAGCCACGGAAACAGGATGTTGGGCATCTCGGTCGGCCAGCCCATGCCCTGGTTGGTGAAGTAGCGGACGATCACCTCGGCCATCAGGGATGACGAACATGATGACCAGAGCGGTGATCGCGACCGCCGTACCGGCGATCACGACCACTTTGTCCACCCACTTCACCACCGAGGCCAAGGTGCCGGTCGGCGCCGGGACCCCGCTGGAGGTGTGGGTGGTCGTCATTGCTTGCCCGCCTCCGAGACGATCAGCTTGACCAGGTCGGGATACTGCGCCGACCACTTGTCATAGACCGGCTTGGTCTTGGCGACAAAGAGCGTCTGGTCGATCTCGTTGAGCTGCACACCGGCGGCGGTCAGCTTCGTGCGCAACTCGGCATCGGCGGCCAGCGACATCTCGCGGTTAAGCTTGCCCGCCTCGACCGCAGCTTCCTTGACCGCCTGCTGGTCGGCCTTGGACAGGCCCGCCCAGATCATCTTGCTCGCCAGCAGCGGCGTGGTCTCGTATTTGTGACCGGTCAGCGAGATGTACTTCTGCACCTCGTGCAGCTTCGACGAATAGACGTTCATCAGCGGATTCTCCTGGCCATCGAACACGCCCTGCTGGAGCGCGATGTAGAGCTCCGAGAAGGCCAGCGGCCCCGGGTTGGCGCCGAGCGCCTTGAAGATGTCGAGCGTCATCGTGTCGGGCGGCGTGCGTACCTTGATGCCTTCGAGATCTTCGGGCTTCACGATCGGGCGCTTGTTGTTGCTGGTGTGACGGATGCCGTTGTCCCACAGCGCGAGCACGACCAGGCCCTTGCTGTTGGCGGCCTCGTCAAGCTTGGCACCGACCGGGCCGTCGACCACCTTGTAGGCGTGGTTCAGGTCACGGAACAGGAAGGGCAGCCCGATCAGGTTGAACTCGGGAACGACCCCCGCGGTGCTGCCCTGCGAGTTGGCGCTGAAGGCGAGCGTGCCCAGGCGCATGTTGGTGAGCGACTCGACGTCGTCGCCGAACTGGGCGCTGCCGCCCACCTCGACCTTGACCCGACCGCTGGTCTTCTGGGCCACGAGCTCGGCGAACTTCTGCGACGCGACCGCCTTCGGGTTGCCCGGCGCGGCGTTGTGGGAAAGACGCAGGACCTGCTGGGCCCAGCCCGTGGAGGCGGTCAATGCGAGGGTCGCTGCAACCGCGATCAGAGTCTTTTTCATGAGTGATCTCCTTCCATTTCCTGTCGATGTGACTTTCTTGCTGCCTGTGTGCAGCCGTTGTCCGTTTGTGCGGGCTTACCGGCGGCAGGCCCGCGCCTCGCCGGAGCGAGGTGACTCCGTCAGCCGTGGATGAGCATGCCGCCATTGACGTCGATGACGGCGCCGGTGATGTAGGACGAAAGATCGGAGGCCAGGAACAGGTAGGCCCCGGCCACCTCCTCGGCATTGCCCAGGCGATTGAGCGGGATGCCGGCGGCGATCGAGGCCTTCTGTTCCTCGCTCAGCTTGCCCGAGCTGATGTCGGTCTGGATGAGCCCCGGGGTGACGCAGTTGACGCGGATGTTGTCCGGACCGAACTCGCGCGCGATCGCCTTGGCCAGGCCGAGCACGCCAGCCTTGGCCGCCGAGTAATGCGGGCCGCCGAGAATGCCGCCGCCGCGCTGGGCCGACACCGAGGACATGCACGCGATGGAGCCGCCGCCCTGCTTCTTCATCTGCGGGATGACCGCCTGCGACAGGTAGAGCACCCCGCGCAGGTTTACATCGAGGATGCGGTCCCAGCTTGCAGGATCGATCTCGAGAGTTTTGACCGGCTGGGTGATGCCGGCGTTGTTCACCAGCACGTCGATATGGCCGAACTCGGCGATGGCCCGCTCGGCGGCCTTCACGCAGGCATTCTTGTCGACCACGTTGCAGCCGTAGCCACGGTGATCGGGGCCAATGGAGGCGGCGGCCTCCGCGGCAGCGGCTTCGTCGAGATCGAGGATGACCACCTTGGCGCCGTGCTTGGCGAAGAGGCGGGCGGTGGCGAGGCCGATACCGCGCGCCGATGCCGCGCCGGAGATCATCGCAACCTTGCCGTCGAGAAGAAGAGCGTTGTTCATTCGGAAGTTCCTTTCAGATGCCCCCTTCCGGGGCGCGTTTCATGCGTTCGATGTCGCGGTGCAGTGCTACGCCGTCCTGCTGCGCAACGCCGCCCCGATTCAGCTCAACTGAGCCAGTTCTTGATCGTTGCCGACATCACTTCGGTGGAAATGCCGTAGCGGTCATGCAGGGTCGGCAGCGCACCGGCGTCGAGGAAAGCGTCGGGCAGCGCGATCTGGCGGAAGGGCGGGGTCACGCCGGCGGTGAGCAGGGCGGTGGCCACCGCTTCGCCGAGGCCGCCGATCGTGGTGTGGTTCTCCGCCACCACGACCAGTCGGCCCGAGCGACCCGCCTCGCGCAGGATGGTCGCGGTGTCGAGCGGCTTGATCGTCGGCACGTGCAGCACGGCCACATCGACCTTGTCCGCTTCCAGCACCTTGGCCACTTCCAGTGCGCGCATGGTCATGATGCCGGAGGCGATCACCAGCACGTCGCGGCCGTCACGCAGCATCTTGGCCTTGCCGAGTTCGAAGGTGTAGTCGTACTCGTCGAGCACCAGCGGCACGTTGCCGCGCAGCAGGCGCATGTACACCGGGCCGTTGTGGGCGGCGATCTGCGGCACCGCCTGCTCGGTGTCGAGCGCGTCGCAGGGGTCGACGATGGTCATGCCGGGGATGCCACGCATCAGCGCGATGTCCTCGGTGGCCTGGTGGCTGGGACCGTAGCCGGTGGTGAGGCCGGGCAGCGCGCAGCACATCTTGACGTTGAGGTTCTCCTCGGCGATCACCTGATGCACGAAGTCGAAGGCGCGCCGCGTGCCGAACACCGCATAGGTGGTGGCGAAGGGCACGAAGCCTTCCTTGGCCATGCCGCCTGCCGATGCCATCAACAGCTGCTCGGCCATGCCCATCTGGAAGAAGCGCTCCGGGTTGGCCTGGGCGAACAGGTGGAGGTCGGTGTACTTGGCGAGGTCGGCGGTGAGGCCGACGATGTCCTGGCGCTGCGCGGCCAGTTCGACCAGGGCCTTGCCGAAGGGGGCGGCTTTCACGCGCTGGCCTTCGGAGGCGATCGAGGCAATCATCGCCGAGGTGGTCAGGCGCGGTTTCTTGGCGGTGGTGCTCATCGGGCGGCTCCCTGGGCTTGGTCGAGGATGTCGAGGGCTTGCTGCCACTCAGGCGGATCGACGCGGATGAAGTGGTTCTTTTCGCGCGTCTCGAGGAAGGGCACGCCCTTGCCCATCAAGGTGTCGCACAGGATCACGCGCGGCTTGGCGTCGGGCAGATTGCGCGCGGCATCAAATGCGGCGATGACGGCGGCGAGGTCGTTGCCATCCACGCGCTGCACGTGCCAGCCGAAGGACGCCCACTTGTCGGCGAGGGGTTCAAAACCCATCACCTTGCTCGAGGGGCCGTCGGCCTGCTGGTTGTTGATGTCGACGATGCAGATCAGGTTACCCAGGCCGTGGTGCGCGGCGCCCATCGCCGCTTCCCAGGTCGAGCCCTCGTCGAGTTCGCCGTCGGACATCGAGTTGTACACGAAGGCCGGGTTGCCCTTCAGGCGCAGGCCGAGCGCCATGCCGACCGCGATCGGCAGGCCCTGGCCGAGCGAGCCGCCCGACATCTCCATGCCCGGCGTGTAAGTCGCCATGCCCGACATCGGCAGGCGGCTGTCGTCGCTGCCGTAGGTCTCGAGCTCGTCCTCCGGGATGATCTTCGCTTCGATCAGCGCGGCGTAGAAGGCGATCGCATAGTGGCCATGCGACAGCAGGAAGCGATCGCGGCCTTCCCAGGTCGGGTCCTCGGGACGAAAGCTCATCGCATGGCAGTAGGCCGTCGCCAGCACGTCAGCGTAGCCGAGCGCCTGGCCGACATAGCCCTGGCCTTGTACCTCGCCCATCCGCAGCGCAAAGCGGCGGATGCGGTAGGCGCTGTCGGCAACATGGGCGTGGTCCGGTGAAAGACTTTTATTCACGCAGTTCTCCTCTTCATGTGGACCCGGCGCTGAGCGGTGCCGGGAGTCATCGTTTCGCTCGATCGGAGAGGGGGCTCTCCACTTATGCCGACACCCTTGCGGTGCGTCCGGCGAGTGGGACAAAGCTTATTCCCTTGATTTTTCGCGCTCAAACGAATATTTATGGCCTCATAAGTGAATTGAGCTCATGTGAGTATTGCGATGCACAATCGGATCTCCCTTAAGGCGGTGCAGGCGTTCGAGGCCGCTGCCCGGCTGTCGTCTTTTGCGCTTGCAGCAGAGGAATTGTTCGTGACGCCCTCGGCGGTGAGCCACCAGGTCAAGCTGCTGGAGGAGCAATTCGGGGTCCGGCTGTTCCATCGGGTACATCGGGCGGTCGTGCTCACGGACGCCGGCCGCATCTATGCGGAGGAGGTGTCGGCGGCTTTCGCGAAGATCGAGATGGCGACGCGCGAGCTGGGTCGCACGGCCAAGAGCGACATCCTCACCG
>JAGNNA010000437.1 GCA_017990895.1 Reyranella sp. | reverse complement strand
GCCGCCATCGCCTCGTAGGCGGTGCGGATCACATTGTTGTAAGGGTCCTTCTCGGTCAGCGACACACCCGAAGTCTGGCAGTGGGTGCGCAGCGACAGCGAATCGGCCTTCTTGGGCTCGAACGGCTTGATCAGCTCGGCCCACAGGAAGCGTGCGGCCCGCAGCTTGGCCGCTTCCATGAAGAAGTTCATGCCGATGCAGAAGAAGAACGACAGGCGCGGCGCGAAAGCGTCGATGTCGAGGCCCTTGGCCTTGGCGGCGCGCACGTATTCGAGGCCGTCGGCCAGGGTGAAGGCCAGTTCCTGCACCAGCGTCGAGCCCGCCTCCTGCATGTGATAGCCGGAGATCGAGATCGAGTTGAACTTGGGCATATAGAGCGCCGTGTGCTCAATGATGTCGGCAACGATGCGCATCGAGGGTCCGGGCGGATAGATATAGGTGTTCCGGACCATGAACTCCTTGAGGATGTCGTTCTGGATCGTGCCCGCGAGCTTTTCCTGCGGCACGCCCTGCTCCTCGGCGGCGACGATGTAGCCCGCGAGCACCGGCAGCACGGCGCCGTTCATCGTCATCGACACGCTCATCTTGTCGAGCGGGATGCCGTCGAACAGGATCTTCATGTCCTCGACCGAATCGATCGCGACACCAGCCTTGCCGACGTCGCCCACGACCCTCGGATGATCGGAATCGTAGCCGCGATGGGTGGCGAGATCGAAGGCCACCGACAGGCCCATCTGGCCGGCCGCGAGATTGGCGCGATAGAACTTGTTGCTCTCTTCCGCGGTCGAGAAGCCGGCATACTGGCGGACGGTCCAGGGACGGCCCGTGTACATCGTGGCCTTGGGCCCGCGCGTGAAGGGCGGGAAGCCCGGCAGCGAGCCCACCGTCTCGATCTGCTCGAGGTCGGCAGCCGTATAGAGCGGCTTCACCGGAATCCCTTCCGGGGTCATCCAGGTGAGGTCATCCAGCGGGCGGTCGCGCAGCTCCTTCGCTGCGAGCTTTTCCCAGTCGGCGAGGGTCTTCTTCGGAAAATCGGCCATGCCCGCAATGTACTGCGGATTTCCGGCCCCCAAAAGACCCGCTTATTCGTTGGCCAAAATCGTGTTTCGCACCAGGGGACAGATCTGGCTGGCCCAGCGGCGGCCGCTGAACACGCCATAATGGCCGACGCCGGCCTGCATATAGTGCTTCTTGCGGTAGGGCCGCAGGCTGGAACAGAGATCGTGGGCGGCCACGGTCTGGCCCAGCGCGCAGATATCGTCGCGCTCGCCCTCGATGGTGAACAGGGCGGTGCGGCGGATCGCCTTGGTATTCACCCGCCGACCCTTCCAGTCGAGCTCGCCCTTGGCCAGCCGGTGTTCCTGGAACACCCACTGCACGGTCTCCAGGTAGAATTCCGCCGTCAGGTCCAGCACGGCGAAATACTCATCGTAAAAATCCTTGATGGTCCTGGCCTGCTCGGTCTCGCCCTTCGCCAGGTGCTTGTAGAGGTCGGCCTGCGCCTTGATGTGGCGCTCGGCATTCATGCTCATGAAGGCGGTGAGCTGGATGAAGCCCGGGTAGACCCGCCGCGTCGCGCCGGCATAGCGCATCGGCACGCGATGGATCAGGTTCTGCTCGAACCAGCCGATCGGCTTGCCCATCGCCAGCTCGTTGACCTTGGTCGGGCTGACGCGGGTGTCGATCGGGCCGGCCATCAGCGTCATGCTGCGCGGCTGCGCCGGATTGTCGTCCTCGGCCATGATCGCCACCGCTGCCAGCGTCTGGACGCAGGGCTGGCAGACGGCGATGACATGGGCACCGGGGCCCATCACCTCGAGGAACTTGATCAGGTGCTCGACATATTCGTCGAAGCCGAAGCGGCCGTTCCAGATGCCGACGTCGCGGGCATTGGCCCAGTCGGTGATGTGGACGTCGTGGTCGGGCAGCAGAACACGCACGGTATCGCGCAGAAGCGTGGCGAAATGCCCTGAAAGAGGTGCGACCAGCAGCACCTTGGGCTGCGGCGGCACGCCCACCTTGGCGAAGCGCAGCAGCGTGCCGAACGGCGTGGCGAAGACCTCTTCCTCGCGCACCGCCACCGTCTGGTTGCCGTAGGGCACCTCGGTGATGCCGAAGGAGGGCCGGCGATGGGTCAGGGTGGCCCGCGTCGTCATCTCGCAGAGCGCGCTGGCCGCCCGCCAACTGTCGGGGGCCGGCGCCGGTCCGGCGGAAAGCGTGTGGCCCGCCGCCGTGGCCCAGAGACGGACCGGAAGCATCATGTCGGCGGCGGTCTGGTACATCGCATAAAGCATGGGGGCGACCGGCTCGGAATTTGCATCCGCGAGGGCACCTAAGATACAGACAACCACCAACCGGGAGGGGTGGAGTCCATGGCCGAGGCCTCGCTCACCATCAGTAGCAAGAACTATTCCTCTTGGTCACTCAGAGGCTTTCTATTGTGCCGGATGGCCGGCCTCGATTTCGAGGAGCGGGTCGCGCCGTGGGACGATCCGTCGACCCGCGCCGAGCTGCTGCTGCTCTCCCCCTCCTTCCTGGTGCCCTCGCTGGAGCACGGCAAGGTCAAGGTCTGGGACACGCTGGCCATCGGGGAGTATTTGCACGAGATCGCACCCGACGCCGGCCTGCTGCCCAAGGATCCGGTGGCCCGCGCCCATTGCCGGGCGGTCTGCGGCGAGATGCATTCGGGCTTCGCCAACCTGCGCTCGGCGCTGCCGATGAACCTCAAGGTCCGTCACGAGACTTTCAAGGTCTGGGGCGGCGCGCAGGCCGACATCGAGCGGGTGACCACGATCTGGCGCGACTGCCTGCAGAAGTATGGCGGGCCGTACCTCTTCGGAAAGACCCCGACCATGGCCGACGCCATGTACGCCCCGGTCTGCAGCCGCTTCATGACTTACAATGTGAAGCTCGACGACGCCTCGGCCGCCTATCGCGACCTCATGCTCGCCTTCCCCGCGATGGTCGAATGGACCGCAACGGCGAAGTCCGAGCCCGAGGAAGTCGAGGAGCTTGACGTCGAGTTTTAGCGTCGTGGTGAACCAGCTGGCACTACACCCACACCCTCATCCTGAGGAGGTCGCGCAGCGACCGTCTCGAAGGATGGGCAACGGACGTGGTGTGTAGCCCATCCTTCGAGACGGCCCTTCGGGCCTCCTCAGGATGAGGGTGTGCGGGTAAATCAAGACGACATGAATCAGCTCCCCGGCGCCCGCTTCAGGTCCAGCACGACGCGGCCGACGCGGAGGCCCCATTTGCCGACGGTGGCCTTGTTGATCAGCGAGCCGTCGGGGTTGAGCGCGAGCACGTCGGAGAAGTCGACGGTCCAGCCGCCGAGGCTCACCGAGTATTCCAGCCGCACCACCTTGCCCTCGGTCCAGGCCCGCGCCTGGCCGACCACGTCCTCGCGCGTGCCGGTGTAGGTGCCGGGCGCGGTGCGTTCCAGGCGCCAGGTCTTGCGGTCCTTCTCGCCGTCGGCATAGGCGAAATCCTCGACCAGGGTGAGCGTCTTGCCGTCCCAGGTGCTGTCGATCACCACGTCGAAGCGGCGCTCGGAGCCGGTCCAGCTGTTAGTGAACACGCCCTGGCCGACCGTGCGGCCGGGGAAGAACTCCTCCAGCACCAGCGGCGGCGCGGAGGCGGCGACCGTCGCATCCGGCGGCGAGGCGCAGGCCCCCACCAGCGCGAGCAGGGCGAGCGGGGCGAAACGGGACGGCAGGGTCGGTGGCATGGCGGTTGTACGCTGCCGTGCATCCTGCGTGATCACCCACTTGTCGCCCCGCGCGCCGCCGCGCACTCTCCGCGCCGACAAACTGGAGGAAACCGATGCTCGACGCCGAAGCCCGCACCCTGCTCGACCTGATGGCGGAGGCCAACAAGGCCGGCC